>ONWY01000139.1 GCA_900321665.1 uncultured Eubacteriales bacterium | reverse complement strand
TACCGCCTCTATCACAAAAAGAAACGCATACAGCGGCAAAAAGTGCGCCTGGAAGCCGCGCAAAAAGCGGAGGAACCGCGAAACAAGGAATATAAAAGCAAATTTGAATCTTTCCATGATGATTTAGATTAAAAAAAGGTTGACCTATCGCGGTCAACCTTTTTATTTCAAATGATTGCTTCTTCAATCACCGGGCTGTAGAACAATTCATACCCTTCTTGTGTCGGCTGCAAGCCATCCCCTTTCGGGAATACCTCATTAAAATGGCAGGTATATTGCTTGCTCGCACTAACATCGCTCACAACAAGTGCATTTTCTGCCATGCAATCGGCAACAGAAACATTATACTTTTTGCACACGGAGCGTATCGCCTGCGCATAATCCTGAAAGCTTAAGCCGATGTTATTTGTCACCCCTTCCTTGGCAACCGGGTTATGAATAAGTACAAACACAAGCTTTGCCTTCGGGCAGGTTTTTTGAAGATAGGTAAAGGTTGCTTCCAGCGCACCGCAAGTGGTGCTTTCATCAAATTTTTCTGTGCCGTCGGCAGTTACTTTACCGAGAACTGCTCCAAAAGCATAATCATTATAGCCTCCCTCTAAGAAAACATAATTATATGCTTTTTTTACATTCTTTGTCACAATTTCACTTAAATGCGGCACATTTTGATTGCCGGAAGAGATTTGCATCGCATTACTTGACTTATCAACCAAGGTAAGCTGATGTTTCTCGGCAAATAAATCGGCATAGGAATAGCCGTGTGCGCCCAAACCGCCGGCAATAGAATCGCCGCACGAAAAGAGTGTTCCGCTCGCCTTCTCGGTGGAAATGAGTTGCTTTTCATAATCGCTGAGAATCTTTTCATCAGCCGTTTTCAACACCGCTCTGACACAAATGTAAAATTTCGGGCTGTCCTTTTTGGCAAGCGTATAGGAAGGCTCTTTGACAACCGCTTCTCTTGCCCACTTGCTTTGCCCCGGCAACATACTGTACACAATGTATTCACCGGCACGCGGCACTGCTTTCCAGCTCAGTGCATAACCGCTGTCGGCTTTTTTGACTGTCACCTTCGGTGTCTGCGGCAAGGTAGTCGCACTTACTGTATACAAAAAAGCAGAGGAAACCGTTTCTTTCGTGCCATTGACTGTGTATGTCTTTATACCGAATCGGTAGGCAGCTGCACTTTGCAGCCCTTTGCCTCTGTAGTTGGTTTTTTGCACCTTGGCATACTCTTTCCAACCGCTGCCGGTATCGTAGTAAATATAGTAACCGTCAACATCAGGCGCTTCTCTCCACTTGAGAAATACCTTTTTATCACTCACTGCCACACTAATGGTTTCCACACTCGCTTCGGTAATCTCTGTCGCCTGCACGGCGGGGCGCGTTGTCTCCTGCTCGGTGGTCGTGGTTGCAGGTACATATTTTCTGCTCAATACACCGAGCGATACCGCTAAGCCGACAAGGCATACCGCTAAAATAATGATGATAATATTTCTGACTTTCACGAATAATTCCTTTCGTCACTCACCTGTCACAATACTAAAGCGTATTGCAAAAGCGCATAAAGTCTTCTCTATTTTTATAAACGCCTGCATTTTCGAGAATCTTGGCAAAAATTTCACCGACGGATTGCTTGATAGCAGCCTCCACATTCTCTGCAGGAATGTTTTGCTCCTTCAATTCCAAATACCAATCGTAGTGAATTTTCATCTCATCACTTGCAAAGATTTCCTCTGCCTTGCTCTCATCCTTGAGCGCAAGTTCCATTTTGGCGATGCTCTCCTTCAACCTGGCAGGTAAAATTGCAAGCCCCATCACCTCAATCAAGCCGATGTTTTCCTTCTTAATATGGTGGTATTTCGGGTGCGGGTGATAAAAGCCATCGGGAAATTCCTCGGTGGTAATATTATTTCTCAGCACCAAATCCAGCTCAAATTTACCGCCTCTAAAGCGGCAAATCGGGGTAATGGCATTGTGCGGCTCGCCATCGGTTTGCGCTAAAATAAATGCCTTTTCATCGGTATATGCCGACCAAACGCGGTTGATATAATCGGCACAATCGGCAAGCACGGCTTTATCGCTGTGGCGAATACGAATGACGCTCATCGGCCACTTGACAAGCCCGGCTTCCACATCAGGAAATTCCTTGATGGCAATTTCCTTGTCAACCGGCGCCTTCGCCATCGGGAACTCAAAGTGACCGCCCTGATAGTGGTCATGTGTTAAAATGGAACCGCCCACTATCGGCAAGCCGGCATTAGAGCCCAAGAAATAGTGAGGCATACTCTCAACAAAGCCGAGCAATCTTTCAAAGGTTCTTTTGGTGATTTTCATCGGCTCGTGCGCGCCCTTAAAAACAATGCAATGCTCGTTATAATAGACATAGGGGCTGTATTGCATAAACCAGCTTTCATCCTCAATCACATCAATCGGGATGATACGGTGATTCGCTCTTGCCGGGTGGGTTAAGGTACCCTTATAGCCGACATTTTCCTTGCAAAGCAGGCATTTCGGATAAGAAGATTTCTTAACGCTCAAAGCCGCAGCAATCGCCTTCGGGTCCTTTTCGGGCTTAGAGAGATTGATGCTGATTAAGATATCGCCATATTTGGTCGGCGCAGTCCAAAGCATATTTTTACGGATTCTGTCCATGCGAATATAGTTAGATTTGTAGGACAGGTTATAATAAAAATCCGTTGCCGCCTTTTTATCCTGTGCATACAGCTCGTAAAAGCGCCTTTTTACCTCGGAGGGCATCGGCATAAAGCAATCCATAATCTCTGTATCGAAAATATCGCGAGAAGTGATGCCGTTGTCTGCCAAAACACCGTTTTCAAATGCCCAATCCAAAATATTCTCTAAAATTTCATGCGGCAATTCGGGGCTCTCTTCCACAATTTCGACCGCCTCATAATCATCCAAGCCAAGCTTAGCCAAAAGCCTGTTGATAGAATATGTAACATCCTCCGACGCAATCAAGCCGTTATCTAAGGCAAATTTTGCTAAACGGGAGATTTCATAATTGATATTCATTTAATCCTCCTTAAGCTCCGTTTTCTCCAAGGAACGCTCCGTGGATGGTTCGGAAAAAATCATTTTTTTATGTGAAAACTTCTGACCCCAGGCATTCGCCCATTTTTCGGGATAGAATACATAATACGAAACATTATTTTTGCGGCGATAGCCTTCAAAAAAATTGCACCACACGGCGCTCGGGATAGCAATCACCGGGTAATAAAATACCCCGAGCAAAAGACATTGCCAAGTGTGCCCGTATTCATGGATACGGGTGTTATAAGTCCATGTTTTGTTGGGATGGTCGGCTTTCATAAAGATGAATAAGCCCAAGGACAATCCCCCTTGATTCCAAGGCAAATAGGTGATGTAGGCGTAGCCGAATTTTTCACTCTTTCTGCCTAATGCCTTACAGATTAGATACACAATTCCGCCGACAAGGTTGACCGGCAACCCCCAGGTCCACTGTACCAGGTAAAACAAAAATGTTTTCATCTTTCTCCTTTTTGCGTGCACCGCACGCTCCTTTGCTGATGACAAAGCCTTAATGCAGGCTCTGCTTTGATTGCTCTATTTCCTGCTCTAAACGCTGCCGCTCTTCCTCTAAGATGGCATATTTGCCGCCTTCCGGTGTTTCCAACAGCGGTGCAGCAGTATCGCCTTCGCTTTTGCCAATCCACATTTCTTCCCATTTGCGCCCTGCAATATTTTCGCAAACGGCTTTATCCGTTTCGCTTAATCTGACAGCACCGAATTTTTTCTTGGTTGCGATTGCCGCGCGAATCATGGTATGCTGCTCCTTGGTCATGGTAAAGCGCTTGAGCGCGACCAAAGAGCCGATAATGCAAAGCAAAGGAATCACAGCGCTGAAAAGCTTGATACCGAAAGAATCATTAAAGAAGGGGCCCAAAATTTCATAAGCATGCTTACCGCCCTCAACTCCTGCGCGCAGGGTGGTAGAGGCGTTGCCCGCGGTATTAACACCAAACCACTCAAGCCCGGTTAAAACAAACATGCCCATCATGCCCGAGGCAATTTTTTTAATAAAGGTGGAAAAGGTTGCAATCACACCTTCTCTGCGCCTGCCTACAATCATTTCATCCACATCCGTAATATCCGGATAAGTATTGGTAGCTGTAAAGCCGATGCCAGACAAGCCGAAATTATACATAATGGTATGCACGATGATTAATATCACATTTAACCACTTGCCGCTTTCGGTTTCAAAGATGTTGGTCTCCGCCGCAAGGATTGCCTTATAGCGGACTTCGCTTTCATACAGATTGACCAGGAAATCCGC
>ONWY01000064.1 GCA_900321665.1 uncultured Eubacteriales bacterium | reverse complement strand
CATATTCCAATCTTCATCACTATATTCTTTAAGTAATTGAATCCATTTATCACAAACACTCATATTAAGTCTATAATCAAATCCAAAACCTCCTTCTTCTACTGGACGACATAATCCTGGCATTCCACTAACATCTTCTGCTATAGTAATTGCATCTGGATTTATTTCATGAATTAATTTATTTGCTAACATTAAATAAACACCACCATCTTCATCAAAATTATCTCCAAAATATTCATGATATCCTCCACTAAAACCATAATTTATACCATGATTTTTATATAATATTGAAGTGATACCATCAAATCTAAATCCATCAAAATGATAAACATTTGTAAAAAAAGCACAATTTGAAAGTAATAATCTAAGAGTTTCATAAGACCCATAGTTAAATAATCTAGAATCCCATAAAACATGCTTTCCCATAGGTCCACTATGGAAATATAAGTAATCAGTTCCATCCCAATAATTAAATCCATCATCAACATTATTACTAGCATGAGAATGAACAATATCCATAATTACAAAAATCCCATTTTGATGAGCAGTATCAATTAAATACATTAAATCTTCAGGAGTTCCAAATCTTGAAGCTATAGCAAAATCCATTTTGTTTATTATTGACTCAAAGCTTCTACTATCCAACTTTTTCTCTATCAACAGCACCTTACCCTGTTCAAACTGATCCTTGATTTTTTTGCATAGAATACCATCTTCAGCTGAATGGGGAATAAGAACGACTGACTTATCCAGCAATAATAACTCTTCAATAATCTCTGAATATATTTTGATTAATTCTTCTTCCTTTATTAGATCCTGTATGCGCATATTAGGTACAACAGCAACGCTCCCTTTGTTTATTTCTATGCTATTAATAACTTCTTGCTTATCTGTTTCAACCAGTTCCCATTCAATTCTTCTATTTTGAAGAACTATATCCGGAGAGAGAGAGACGTTTGATAACCCTAATTCATGTTTAAGTAGGTAATACCCTTCTTTTTCCCTCGCATATACTGTCTTACATTGCGATAGCGTTTCCCTGATTTTTGAAATCATCCACTCTTTTCTATCGGTGGTATTTAAGCTGTAGCCGAGCTTTGAAAAGGCGCAAGCAAAGGCATCGCGCGAGTTGGAGAACATCAAAATCTGCCCTTTGTAGTTTTCATCCCACAAAACATCCCAAGAATTGAGATTTGTACCCTCTTTGATAAGCTTTTTGTTATACATAATGCCGACAGTGCCGCCGGTAAACGGAACGGAATACTCGTTTTGCGGGTCATATTCCAAATTTTTAAAATCCTCGCGGACATTTTTATAATTCGGAATATTATCATAATCAATTTTTGCGAGCATGTCGTTCTCAATCATCTTCGCAACCATATAATCGGAAGGAAAAACCAAATCGTAGCTGACACCGCCGCCCGTAAGCTTTGTATACATTTCCTCATTGCTCTGATAGGTGGTGTAATTGACCTTGATGCCCGTTTTTTCGGTAAATAACGCGTTAACATCCACAAAGCCATCGGTCCCGTCGGGAAGATACTCGCCCCAATTATACACAGTGATTTCCTTGGTTTCGGCACCGGCTGCCGGTGCAAGCACACTCAAAAGGAGCAACAGCACAAGCGCAACACTGAGGAATTTTTTCATAGCTTCACCATCCCCTTTTGCTTCTTTTTGGTGGTCGTATTATCTTTGCTTTTTCTTAAATTCACAATCAGCAGTAAGACAAAAACAACCACAAACATAATGGTTGAAAGTGCGTTAATTTTCGGACTGATGCGCTTTCTTGTCATCGCGTAGATAATAATCGAAAGGGTTTGAGATTTAGCACCGCTTGTAAAATAGCTGATAACAAAATCATCAAACGACAAGGTAAATGCCATAATAAAGCCGGAAACAATACCGGGCAGAATTTCGTGCAGCACCACCTTAAAAAAGGCTTGTGCGGGCTTACAACCCAAATCAAGCGCCGCTTCATAAAGGTGGCTGTCCATCTGCTTTAATTTCGGCATTACATTTAATATCACATAGGGCACATTAAAGGTGATGTGCGCAAGCAGCAATGTACCGAAGCTAAGCTCCACACCGCCCAGCACTCTGCCGACATACACAAATAAGAGCATCAGCGATACACCGGTCACAATTTCCGGATTCAACATCGGAATATTATTGACCTGCATCAACACAGTGCGCGGTGTTTTGCGCATATACTTAAACCCGATAGCCGCCATGGTACCGATTAAGGTTGCAATTACGGCAGCGAGCAAGGATACCAGCAAGGTGGTACCAAATGCGCTGATAATCGCCTCGTCACGAAACAGCTCGGCATACCACTTCATTGTGAAGCCGTGCCACACGGAGCGACTTTTGGAGTTGTTAAAAGAAAAGACAACTAAAACCGCAATCGGCGCATACAAAAACAAGAAGATGAATGCAACATATACTTTGGAAAGAAACTTTTTCATAGCGCCATGACATCCTCCCCTGTATCAAATTCATTCATAATGCCCATGCTGATGAGGATTAATACCATCATCACAAGCGAAAGCGCCGAGCCGAGATTCGGGTCATAAGAACCGCCGAGGAACTGCAGCTCGATTAAATCACCAATCATCATATTGGAGCCGCCGCCGAGCATGGTAGAAATAATAAAGGTGCTGACAGCAGGCACAAAGACCATCGTGATGCCCGAAACGATACCGGGCATGCTCAGCGGGAAAATTACGCGTGTCATCACCCGCACATGATTCGCACCCAGGTCCTGCGCCGCTTCAATGCAGCTCTTATCAATCTTGGTGATGACATTGAAAATCGGAATAATCATATACGGCAGGAAATTATACACCATACCGAGCACCACCGCACCCTGTGTATTAATCATATGCACCGGGCCGATTCCTACCAGTGAAAGAAGCTTGTTGATGATGCCGTTGTTCTCGAGCAAGGTCATCCAAGCATAGGTTCTTAAAAGGAAATTAATCCACATCGGCAGCATAATAAAGATAATAAATATCATCTGCTTTGATGCCTTTATTTTTGAAATAATATAGGCAAAGGGATACCCGAGAAGCAGGCATATGATGGTGGAAATGGCGGAAAGCTTAATTGAAGAGAGAAACACCGGTGTAAATTCACCAATATTTTTGATATTCTCAAAGGTAAACTTGCCTTCCGTGGTTGTAAAGGAAAAATAGATTATCAGAAGCAAAGGGATAACGGTAAAAACAATCATCCAAAACACATAAATGCCCGATAAATATTTTAACTTATTCTTTTGCTTGTTTTTTACTCTATTCATCGGCATTGCCCTCGATTTCGCCAAAATTTACATCGGAAAGCTGCTCGATTTCGTCACTGAAGGTGCTGTAATCACCAAACATGCCCGAGTAAGCGCTCTTTTTCATAATATGAAACGCATCCGGCTCAATATAAAGCCCGATATTATCGCCGACATAGGAAATATCGGTAGACTGTATCATCCACTTAAAGCCGTTAACATCGGCAATAATTTCAAAGTGAACCCCTTTAAAGGTGACCGCGGTAACGGTTGCCTGCAACATTCCCTTTTCAGGCGCGACAACATCCACATCCTCAGGGCGAATGACCACATCGACCGCTTCATTTTTTTCAAAGCCTTTATCGACACACTCGAAAACCACATCATCCAAAAGTACCTTGTAATCTTCTAACATGATGCCGTCAATAATATTACTTTCTCCGATAAAATCCGCCACAAAAGCATTAATCGGTTCGTTGTAAATATCCTCCGGGGTGCCGATTTGCTGAATCACGCCGTTATCCATCACCACAACGGTATCGGACATCGAGAGCGCTTCCTCCTGGTCATGGGTGACAAAGACAAAGGTAATGCCGGTTTCGCGCTGCATATTTTTCAGTTCCACCTGCATATCCTTGCGCAGCTTTAAATCAAGTGCGGAAAGCGGCTCATCAAGCAGCAAAACCTTCGGCTCGTTGACAAGCGCTCTGGCGATTGCAACGCGCTGCTGTTGGCCGCCCGATAAATGCGATACATCTCTGTTTTCAAAGCCGCTTAAATTGACGGTTTTCAAAATTTGACGCACCTTGGAATCAATCTCTTTTTCCTTAGTCTTTTTCACTCGCAAGCCGAATGCAATGTTTTCATACACATTTAGGTGCGGAAAGAGTGCATAGCGTTGAAAAATAGTGTTTACCTGCCGTTTATACGGAGGCACTCCTGTCATATCCTTGCCGTCAAACAGGATTTTTCCCTCACTCGGTTCCAAGAAGCCGGCAATCAGGCGCAAGGTAGTGGTTTTACCGCAGCCGGAGGGACCGAGCAGAGTGACAAATTCTTTATCTTTAATACTTAAAGTGAAGTCATTAAGCACGCGTTCCGGGCCGAAATCCACACATACATTTTCAAGAGTAACTATATTTTTCTGTTGCATTTTCACCCTCCAAATCATTAATAAATCATTAATATTTTAATAATAAATAAAATTAGTAATAAAGTCAATATTTATATTAAAATTTTAAAAAAATAAACATATTTCTTTTTTAATATTGACTTTGAACCGTCGTTATGTTAAAATAATTTGCGTTCCACAAATGCGGGTGTAGTTCAATGGTAGAATCCCAGCCTTCCAAGCTGGTTGTGTGGGTTCGATTCCCATCACCCGCTCCAAAGAAATATGCGCTTGTAGCTCAGTTGGATAGAGCAACTGCCTTCTAAGCAGTGGGTCGGGGGTTCGAATCCCTCCAAGCGTGCCAAAATATGGTGGGGTTAGTTCAGTTGGTAGAGCGTCAGTTTGTGGCACTGAATGTCGTGGGTTCGAGTCCCATACTCCACCCCATATTTAGGGATATAGCCAAGTGGTAAGGCAATGGACTTTGACTCCATCATCCGCTGGTTCGAACCCAGCTATCCCTGCCAAAGCGGTAATTTGCAGAGCAAATTACCGCTTTATTTTTTTGAATTTTCAAAAGCACCAAGCTTTCAAACAAATAAAAATCCGCTTTTCGGCGGATTTTTATTTTGTAAGCTTTTTTAGTGAAAACTAATTATTATATTTGCTCTTGGCAACATAATTCACTTTACCGTTTGCCTTTCTGCGTAAAGTGTAAACACCACCGCTATAGCTGACAGGCAATTCAATCTTCGGCAGGTTAATTTTTGCCAAGGAATAAATGGTGCAATTAAGCACACCTGAGGGGTCATAATTCATCTTGATGCGAATGGGTGTGTTATAATCATTTCTGAATTTGTAATCTTGAACTCCCCAATAGACAGTCGCGTCTCTGCCAAGTGGAACATAGCTCGATTTGAGCGAATGCTCCCACCTCTCGACAACCTCTAAATTGGCATAAAGTGTTGCATTAAAGATGGTCGTGGCGCATTGGCAAATGCCGCCGCCGACACCGGGCACATATTCGCCCCCCGAAATCACATAACCGTCTTTAAAACCTCTGGAATAGGTTCTGGGACCAACCGCTTCATTAAAGGAGAACACCTCGCCCGGTTGCAAAATATAGCCATCGGTTTTACCATTGATATATTTACAAGCCATTTTAATGTTATTGGACTTACCGTAATCCGTCGCCACAAAATAGGTGGTGTAGTACTCAAGCTTATTGGTAATGTAGCCTACCTTGAATTTCACCTTGCAAGAAATCGGATTGTTCTTCGTATGATTATAGGTGTAAATATAAATATAGCAGCTGCCGTAGTCCTTCGCATAAACCACACCGTTACTGTTTACGGTACAAACACTCTTATCAGAAGATTTATAAATATATGATGAGCATACTGAACCGGTATTGACATACGGTTTAAGTGTATATTTTTGATGATATGCAAGCTTTACGGAAGTCGGCTTACAAGCAATTTTTTTCGGTGCAGGCTTAACAGTCACAGTGCAAACGCCTTTTTTACCGTTAAATGCCGTAACAATAATCTTAGCCGTACCGAGCTTTTTGCCGGTGACAACAAGCCCTTTCCCGACTGAGATAACACCATCATTTTGATATGCGGTGGTCATCTTATAGCTCGCCGTACCGGAGGGAAGCTTGCAGTTTACATCAAAGCTTTCACCCAAGCCGATAACAACGGTGGACTTGTTAAAACCGACACTTGAGGGGGCTTTTTTCACCACAACCTTTGCATAGGTGCGAATATAGGGATTCTTGGATTTATAATTATATGTATAAGCATAAAGGTATGTTGTGCCGGCTTTTTTACCGACCACATTGCCGTAATCATCCACCTTAGCAATGCTTTCATCCTCTATGCGCCACAAGTAAGAAGAGCATATCGCACCGCTGTTGACACTGACTTTAAACTTCACCTTTTCGCCAACGCCCATTGTAACGCCGCTTGCCGCTAATTTGATGGAAGTCGGTGCCTTGCCGACAGTGACAATGCAGCTGTCCTTTAAGCCGTTATTGGTGGTCGCGGTAATGGTCGCTACACCGACTTTGAGCGGTTGAATGGTTCCGTTTGCCGCAACGGTTGCCACGCTCTCGTTGCTTGAAGTATAGTAAATCTTTTTCACAACTTCATCTTTGCCGATGGTATAAGCAATTTTTTTCGTTTCACCGACACCGAGCATGTATTCATTTGTGTTCAAAGAAAACTGCGAGGTCACTTTACCGACATTGACAGGAACGGTAGCGGAAATACCGTTGGAATAGCTGACCACAACGGTGGTGGAACCGGGTGCCACAGCGGAAATTTTACCGCTTGCGGAAACCTTCGCCACCTTTGTATTTTTGGATTTAAAGGAAAATTCATTTATCGGATAATCGCCATTGGAAATAGCGGGTGTTAATTGCTTAGCATCCGTCAAATACAGATTCACTATTTTGGGCAAGTCGGTGATAGCTTTCGGCACAGCTCTGACAGTAAAATTCAAAACCGCCGTGATACCGCAAGTAAAGGTCAAGTGCTTTTAAAGTAAAACCATGAGGCGTATCAATATATACTTTTTTGCCGATATACGAATCATAGTGGTCGGAAGAAGCGATTTTAATAAATTCCAACGAGTGTGCTTTGGTAAACGCCTCCGCCAATGTGCCTTCAAAGGAAAAAATCTGCGCGTTACTTTTAAAAGCATTTTCATCAATGGATTCCACGCTTTTCGGCACATAAATTGCTTTTACGGCAGGACCGACAAATGCATTCTCCTCAATTGTTTTAATGCTCAGCGGTAAATTAATTGATTTTGCCGGTGTGTTATCAAATGTATACGGTGCAATCGATTCCACCGGTTTATTACCGAGTGTTTCCGGAACATTGACTATTTTTTCCTCTCCGGTATAGGCGGTGATTTTAGCAGCATTATCATCAATCATATAATGCCACTGACCCTGAATGTATTCGGCATCGGCATACGCAGTAAACGGCACGATACCGAGAAACATAACCATCGCCAATACAAACGATAAAATCCTTCTCCCCATAACATTTTACTCCTTATCTGAAATGCACTCTGAATTACACAGCGCTGACTATGATTTCACCCTCACTGATATCAAGCGAAATCGCACTGATTTTTTCATCGCATTTTTCAACTAAAACAGCCGCAATCGGGTCTTCAACATACTTTCTGAGCGCATTTGACAAATCTCTCGCCCCGCGCGGACCGCCATATGCTTTATCGCTTAAAAATGACAAAACCGCATCGCTCCAAGAAAGCACAATGCCTTTATCCTTAAGCGGGTCGATGAGCTCCTCAAGCATCAACCCGGCAATTTGAGTATAGTTTTCCTTCGACAAGGGATTAAAAGCAATAATTTCATCTACCCTGCCGATGAACTCGGGCTTTAGGAACTGCTCGAGTGCTTTCATCGCTCTTTCCTTAGAGACGGTCGCCTTGTCTTTTGCAAAGCCTAAAGTCGTATCCTTATGAGTGGAACCGGCATTGGAGGTCATGATAATGACTGTGTTTGCAAAAGAAACGGTTCTGCCGTGCGCATCCGTCACCTTGCCTTCGTCCAATATCTGCAACAAAATATTCATTACATCGGGATGCGCTTTTTCAATCTCATCAAACAATACGACGGAATACGGCTTTCTGCGCACCTTTTCGGTCAACTGCCCCGCTTCATCATAACCGACATAGCCGGGAGGCGAACCGATGATTCTCGAAACAGAGTGCTTCTCCATAAACTCGCTCATATCAAGCCTGATGAGGGTTTCGGGAGTAGAAAAGAGCTGATAGCTCAACTGCTTAACAAGCTCCGTTTTACCGACGCCTGTCGGCCCGACAAAGATGAAGGATGCCGGACGGCGCCTGGCACTGATTTGCACGCGGCTGCGGCGAATGGCTTTGCACAGCGCATCGACCGCCTCATCCTGACCGATGATTTTTGATTTAATCTCTTTTTCCATATTTTTGAGATTTTTTAAATCACCCATTTGGATTTTTTGCACCGGCACACCGGTCCACAAATTGTTTACCTCCGCAAGGTCATCATCCAAAACCTGGTTATCTGCCGCCAATTTTTGAATTTTGGGGAGGTTTTTTTCAAGCTCGCTGATTTCAATGGTATCATATCC
>ONWY01000205.1 GCA_900321665.1 uncultured Eubacteriales bacterium | reverse complement strand
TGCCTTCGCGGTGGAGAGCAAAATGTTTTCTACCTCTTCCCATTTATATGCATCACCGGGCAAAATATCCTGTGTGCCTCTGGGCGCTTTAATCTGTGCCATTGTTATACCTCAAATTTCATAAATTCAACTGACAATACAAATGGTGGGAAAACTCCCACCACAAGCTTTCTTTATATTTTTTTGCGCTGCAAAGCAGCTCCTGACGGAGCTCAAAAGCGCACCCTGAGCGAGAATTATTCGCTCTTGATGATTTCTCTCCAATCGAGGTCGCCTCGGTTCAAGGAGTGGATGAGCGCTTCTGCCGTTGCAATATTGGTTGCAAACGGGATGTTGTGCACATCACATAAGCGCAGCATTTTTGCATCACTGGGCTCGGTAGACTTGGGAGTCAACGGGTCTCTGAAAAAAATCAACAAATCAATCTCGTTGCAGCTGATGCGCGAAGCGATTTGCTGGTCACCGCCCTGGCTGCCTGCCAAAAAGCGCTGTATTTCAAGCCCTGTGGCTTCGGCAATCATCTTGCCGGTGGTGCCTGTGGCACAAATTGTATGCCTTGCAAGGATGCCGCAATATGCAATACAAAATTGTGTCAATAACTCTTTTTTTGCATCATGTGCGATTAAAGCAATATTCATACATCAGTCCCTTTCCAAATATAAATATTGTCTCTGTTTCCCAAACTATTTATATTATAATAACAAAACTTTCTGTTAAATTCAATAAAAAATTTAATACCACTGCTCGGGAAGGTCAACTTTTTCTCCCTGCAAGCGCTTTGCAATGCGCTCGAAAGCCTCTGTCGCGCGCGTTCCTCTGATGTAGGGAATGCCCTGCGAAGCATTAAAATTCAGGTTGGCTTCAAACGGCACAATGCCCAACAGACCAAGCTCCGTGATATCCATCGCATCGTCAACACTCGGCAGCAAGCCTGTCTGCACGGCAAAGGTGCGAAAGGCGTTGATAACAAGCGTTGTGCTCTTTTCCATCATCATTGCTTTTTGAGCCGCTCTTTTGCCGACCTTGAGCGAAAAATTATCATCATTTGCCACTAAAACCGCTTCATTTGCCGGCTCCAGCGCCAAGGTGAGGTTGTCGCCCAAGCCCGCCGGTGCATCGATTAAAATGAAATCAAAGTACACGGAAAGCAAGCGCAGTAAATCCTTTAAAATGCCGGTATGGTATCGCTTGTCATATTCCTTCGGGGCAGGCAGCACATACAAATTTTCAATCTGCCTGCTCGGGTAAATGGCATCCGCTATCTCGCAATTGCCGCTAAAGATGTCACCCCAATGGAACACGGCGCCTTCTCCCACGCCGGTGATAACATCCAAGCAGTTTGCGCCGGTGTCCGTATCGACAATCAACACGCGTTTTCCGGCATATGCCAGCTCGTTGGCAATGCCGACAAGCACGGTGGATTTGCCCGAACCGCCTTTACCGGATATAAAAGTGACTGTTTTTGCCATATGGTTTCCTTGCCTTTCAGCTCACGGTAATCTTGCTAACCACTCGCCCTTGTGAGCCGAAAACGGCTGAGTGGTGCCTGCCGACACAAGCATCGGCACTTTATGCATCATTCGGATTAGCCCAGCAGCGTATTGTTGGTGCTGCTGCCGCTATCCTTGGAATTGCTGTTTTTCTCAAAGTAGTAATCAAACAGTGCCGCGGCGATTTCCGCGGTACTCGAGCCGCTGTCCGCTCTCTCGATTACCTGCGCAATGGCGATTTGGGGATTGTCTGCCGGCGCATAGGTGATGAGAATACCGTTATCATAGGTGCGGTAGTAGCCGTCCACCTTTTCCTTTACCTGCGCCGTTCCTGTTTTCGCCGCGCAGGCGACGGGGAGGTCTTTAAAAGCATCCCAACAAAAGCCGCCGGGACCGCCGACTGCCTCCATACCGCTCTTTACCGCTGCCAAATTTTGGCTTGCAATGCTCATTTTGTAAGCCACCTTGGGCTCGGTTTTATCCAAAACGGTTTTGGTATTATCATAGGAAGTCACACTTTTGATAATGTGCGTTTCATAGCGCGTGCCGCCATTGGCAATCGTCGCGCAGTAGTTTGCAAGCTGCAGGGGTGAAAAGACATTGTCCGACTGCCCGATTGCCGCCTGCACGGTATCACCGATATACCACTCGCCGCCGGCTGCCTCTCTCTCGGAAATACCGGCAAGCGTACCGGTTGCTTCCGGCAGCTCTATGCCCGTTGCCTGCCCGAGGCCAAACATCGTGGCATATTTATCGACCTTGTCGATGCCGAGCTGATTGCCGACATTGTAGAAGAAAATGTTACACGAATCGTTGATTGCCTGCGCCACATTTTCACTGCCGTGATAGCCCAGGCATTTGAGCGTGATGTTACCGATTTCATACTCTTTGTTGCAGTAGAAGGTAGAGCCGGTATCAATAACGCCTTCTTCTAAACCCGCGATTGCCACACAGGGCTTGAAGGTAGAGCCGGGCGCATAGCCGCTCATCAGCGCTCTGTCCCACAGCGGTGCCGATTGGTCCTTGGCAAGCTTGTTGTAGTTTTTGGTGTAAGAATTATTGTCGTATGACGGGCAGGTTGCCGCACACAACACCGCGCCCGAGTTGCAATCAAGCGCCACCACGGCGCCCGCCGCCTTCGGGTTGCCGGCGGAAATGAGCTTGTCCACCTTCTTTTGGAGCGCATCCTGCGCCACCTTTTGCAAGCCGGCATCAATGGTTAAGGTGACCGTGTTGCCCTGCACGGGCTCGGTTGTGATAACCGAGGAGACCTCGCCGGTTGAAGTGGAATACACGGTCTTTTCGCCGCGCTTCCCCTTGAGATAATCCTCGCAGATTTTCTCGATACCGCTCTTGCCGATATAGTCGGTCAGCTTGTAGATATCCTTATTATCGCCTTCCTCCAGCTCCTCTGCCGTAATCGGGCCGGTAATGCCGAGAATATGCGGGCACAAGGTGCCGTCTTTATAATTTCGAATGGTGGTCGCCTCGGCGCCGACACCTTGGAATACCGCCTTGTTTTCCTCAATATACGCCGCGGCTTCCTTTGCGGAATGTCCGTTTTCTCTGAGCTTAGCCGCTAAAATAACGAGCAGGCCGTGAGCGATGCTGAAGCCCTTGTGAAAGAGCTGCAGGGCCGCACGGTGCCGGATTTCTTCCGCATCGGCTACTATAAGATGAAGAATCCCGGCGCGGATCTGCACAGCCAGTCCGTGGAGGAGCTGAAGGACGCGCAGCTCCACCCCGAGAAGTACGAGAACCTGCAGGTGCGCGTGGC
>ONWY01000120.1 GCA_900321665.1 uncultured Eubacteriales bacterium | reverse complement strand
CGAAAACATTGTTGTGATTTATGATGATATCAATTTTGACCCGGGGCAAATGCGCATTCGCAAGCAGGGGAGCGACGGCGGTCACAACGGGATGAAAAGCATCATTTACCACCTGGGCAGCGATGCGTTTCCCCGCGTGCGCATGGGTGTCGGCGCGAAGCCGCACAAGGAATATGATTTGGCGCAATGGGTGCTCTCCCGCTTCAGCGAGAGCGAGGTGAAGGCACTCGAGCCCGCAATCGAAAACGCTTGCGAAGCGATAAAGCTGATTGTATGCGGGCAAACGGACACCGCGATGAATCGGTATAATTAAGCTATGAATGCGATTTTAAAAGCACTACTTGCATCGGAAGAAATCAGCTCTGTGATGCGCGATGTGGAGGCGAAAGCCCTCCCCCTCGCCGTTACAGGGCTTTCGGCGGTTAATAAAGCGGTGTTTATCGGCGCTGCCTGCGCGCAGGCGGGAAGGCGCGCGCTGATTATTACCGAGCAGGAGAGCAGCGCGCTGAAGCTTGCGGAGGATTTGAATGCCCTGTTTGGCGGTGCGCAGTTTATCCCTGCAAAGGATTTTTCGCCGGCAGGCACACAAGCGCGCAGCAGGGATTATGAGCGGCGGCGCTTGGGCGCGCTGGCAAAAATCAGCGAGAAGGATTACCGCTTTGCCGTGCTCGGCATTGAGAGCGCGATACAGTTGACCTTGCCCGAGAGCGAGCTCAAAAAGCGCAGCTTCACCATCCGCACGGGCATGGAAATTCGCCGAGAGGAGCTGCTGCAGCGCCTGCTGCAGGCGGGCTATGTGCGCAGTGAAATGGTGGATGGCGCGGGGCAATTCTCCCACCGCGGCGAAATAGTTGACTTTTTCTCGCCGCAGCTTGAAAACCCCGTGCGCATTGATTTTTGGGGCGATACGATTGAAGGAATGTACTCTTTTTCCGCGATTGACCAGCGGCGCAATGAAAACCTGCGCGCGGTAAAAATCGTGCCGGTGTTGCAAACCCTGTTTGCCGGAGAAGAGGATTTTTGCGCCAAGCTCGGCGCGCATTTGAAAAAATTGGCACGCAGTAAAAATGAAAAAGCCAAGCTTTCCCTGCGCACGGATTTGGAGCGCGCACAGGGCGGTATTATGCCTGCCGATACCGACCGCTATTTTCCGATTGCTTACGAAAAAAGCGCCACTGTTTTTGATTATTGCAGCGAGGATTTGCTCTTTTATTGCGAAAGCGCCAAGGCGCAGCGCTATTTGAAGGATGTGCAAAAGCTGCACCGCGAGGAGTTTAAAAGTCTTATCGAAAGAGGTGTTTTAACCAAGGGACCCGACAGCTTTTACTTAACCGCGGCGCAGGTGCAGCGCCACGTGGAGCAAATGCAGCCGGTCTTTTTAGATACCCTGCCGCGCGGCTCTTACCCGATGCCGCTCAAGGGCTTATATTCCATCATGGCGCACACTTTGCCGCTGTGGAAGGGAAAAATGGCAGAGCTTGAGAGCGATGTGGCGGGTGTTGCGCCGGGCAAAAGCCGCTGTGCCGTTTTGGCAGGCACGGCGAAAAACGCAAAAGCGGTCTATAACGACTTGATTTCCGACGGTATCAGCGCCGTTTACCTTGAATCGGCACCGAGCGCGTTTCCCGAGGGGGTCGTCTGTGTGATGCCGGGCTCGCTTTCCTCGGGCTTCTATTTTCCGCAGGCAAGGTTTTATTTGTATGCGCAGGGGACGGCTGCCGTCAAAGCCAAGCGGGCAAAAAACCGCCACCACCGCGCAGGAGAAATTCACTCGCTCGAGGAAATCTACCCGGGCGATTACATTGTGCATAACATTCACGGTATCGGTATTTACTCCGGCGTGATGCCGGTTACCAGCCAAGGCGTGACCAAGGATTATATCAAAATCAGTTATGCGAAGGGCGATGTACTCTATGTACCGGTCACACAGCTTGACTTGGTTTCCAAATATATCGGCGCGGGTGAAAATGCGCGCGTGAAAATCAACACCTTGGGCTCAACGGAATGGACCCGCACCAAGGCAAAGGCAAAAGCGGGTATCGTTAAAACCGCAAAGGAGCTGATTGAGCTCTATGCCAAGCGGCAGACCATCAAGGGCTTTGCTTTCCCGGAGGATGACGATTTGCAGCGCGATTTTGAGCTGCGCTTCCCCTACGAGGAAACAGAGGACCAAATGCGCTGCGTGGCGGAAATAAAAAAAGATATGGAGCTGCCGCACCCGATGGACAGGCTCTTGTGCGGCGATGTCGGCTTCGGCAAGACCGAGGTGGCGCTGCGCGCGGCTTTCAAAGCGATGGAAAACGGCAAGCAGGTGGCGCTGCTGGTGCCGACCACGATTTTGGCAATGCAGCACTTCCAAACCATCAGCGCGCGCATGGAAAACTTTGCGCTGAATATTGAAATGCTTTCGCGCTTTAAAACCGCTGCCGAGCAGCGGCAGATTAAAGAAAAGCTCAAAACCGGGCAAATTGATATGGTAGTCGGCACCCACAAGCTGATTGCCAAGGATATTGCGTTTCGCGATTTGGGCTTGCTTATTATTGATGAGGAGCAGCGCTTCGGGGTGGCGCAAAAGGAAAAAATCAAGGAGCGCTTCCCGCAGGTGGATGTACTGACCCTTTCGGCAACACCGATTCCGCGCACGCTGAGCATGTCGCTTTCGGGCATCAGAGATATGTCGCTGATTGAGGAGGCGCCGCAGGACCGCCACCCGATTCAAACCTTTGTGATGGAATATGACTTGGGCGTGGTGTGCGAAGCGATGCGCAAGGAGCTGCGCCGCGGCGGGCAGGTCTATTATTTGCACAATAAAATAGAGAATATTGAAGCCGTTGCGGGCTTAATCCATGCCGAGCTTCCCGATGCCAAAATCGGCATTGCCCACGGGGCGATGAGCGAGCGGCAGCTATCGGATATTTGGCAGAAGCTTTTAGAGGGCGCGCTGGATATTTTGGTGTGCACCACCATTATTGAAACCGGTATTGATGTGCCCAATGTCAATACTTTGGTGATTGAGAATGCCGACAGAATGGGACTTGCGCAGCTGCACCAAATTCGCGGCAGAGTCGGGCGCTCCAACCGGCGCGCCAATGCTTACCTGACTTACCGCGCGGAGGGTGCGCTCAGCGAGGTCGCCACCCGGCGCCTGGAAGCGGTGCGCGAGTTTACCGAGTTCGGCTCGGGCTTTCGCATTGCCATGCGCGATTTGGAGATTAGAGGTGCCGGCAACATCTTGGGCTCGAAGCAGCACGGGCAAATGGAAGCGGTCGGGTATGATACCTATGTCAAGCTCCTTTCGGAGGCGATTGCCGAGCAAAAGGGCGAGGAGGTTCCGGCTACCGAGGAGGACTGCTTGGTCGATTTGCCCATTACCGCGCATATCAGCGAAAGCTATATTCCCGCCGTTTCACAGCGCATAGCGATGTATCGCCGCATATCGGATATTCGCACCCGGGCAGATGCGCTCGATGTGCTCGAGGAATTAAACGACCGCTACGGCAAGCCGCCCGAAACGGTCAAGGGCTTAATCGAAATCAGCCTTATGCGCGCGGTTGCCGCAAAAGCCAATGTGTATGAAATCACCCAAAACGGCATGCAGGCAATCTTAAAGCTCAGGGATATGGATTTGTATGCCATCCCGAAATTACAAAAGGGCTTAAAGCGCGTCATACAGCTCAATGCCAATAATAACAAACCGTTTTTATCCATCAAGCTCTTAAAGGGAGATAATTTGGTAGATACCGTCAACAAAGCGCTGGCGATTATCAGCGGTAGCGAGGGAGAAAGCAATGCCTAAATTTTTTGTAGATGCGCCCATCGGCGAGACTGTGACACTGACCGGGCAAACCGCCGCACATATTGCCAAAAGCCTGCGCATGAAAGCAGGCGAGGAGGTGGTGCTGTGCGACGGTAAGGGAACGGATTACGGCTGCATTATTGAAAGCATCACCAAAAGCGAGGTGCATTTAAAGTGCGCCTTTCAAACACCGAGCGAGAGCGAGCCTGCCATTCGCACCGTGCTCTACCAGGGCTTTCCGAAGGGTGACAAGCTCTCGGAGGTGGTGCGCCGGTGCACGGAGCTCGGTGTCAGCGAGTTTCACCCGGTGGTGATGCAGCGCAGCATCGCAAAGCCCGATGCAAAGAGCGCCGCGAAAAAAATCGAGCGCCTGCAAAAAATCGCGCGCGAAGCCGCCGAGCAGTCGCGCCGCGGCATAATCCCCGCGGTATTTGCCGCCGAGGATTACGAGAGTGCGCTGCGCCGCGATAAATGCGAAAAAATGATACTATTTTATGAAAAGGGCGGTGTCGGGCTAAAGCAAATTTTAGCGGATTGCCGCGAAAAGCAGGTCGGGAGCATCGCGCTTGTAATCGGGCCGGAGGGCGGCTTCGAGGAAAGTGAGGTCGCTTTTGCAAAAAGCCTCGGGGCAGAGGTGGCAACACTCGGTAAGCGCATTTTGCGCACCGAAACAGCGCCTGTGGCAGCAGCTGCGGCGGTGTTTTATGAGTTGGAGGAATAAATTCTAATTTATCGGAGATAAATTAGAATTTGAACGCTCACTTTGTTCGCTTAGAGAAGAGATAAGAGAGAATAGAGAAGAGTGAAGGGCGGGACACCCGCACCCGTTCCGCTTCGCTCTAACATTTTTTGATGAATGTAAATATGATGTTCAATTTACCCGCTTCTTGTCGCCCCTTGACGAGGGGAGATGTCGGCAACGCCGACAGAGGGGTAGATCTTT
>ONWY01000118.1 GCA_900321665.1 uncultured Eubacteriales bacterium | reverse complement strand
CTCCGAAACGTTCAGATTGTTTTCAAAAAACTTTTGAATGGTCAGCAAGGTTTCCTGGTCCAAAGAATCCAGAGAGCCCTTTTTCATCACTTCATTTAAGAACATCTCGCACAGGGTGGTGGGCAGCTGATAAATCAACCTGGCAATGCCGAGATTGTTGTAGCTGACAATGTTCTTTTCGGTATCAAAGACCTTCATCACCTCGAGCGCCACCTGGCTCTCTCTGAAGGAGGAAGCGAGGTTTTTGATGCCGACCACGCAAGAGCCGATGCCGATGACAATCTTAATGCCGAATTCCTTTTGAATGGCATCGCAAATCGTGGAGGCAAGCTCCTCAAGCTCCTTAAAGGAAACCGCGCCGTGCACCTCTTTAATAAGGGCAATATCGGTTTCGTTGACACTGACCACAAAGTCCTTATTCCTGTCCGGGAAAAGGTTTTGAATCGCATCAAAAACCGAAATATCGCTTTTGACCGGTGTGCGGATTAACAGCACCACATGGGAAACCTCATTGTTAAAATGAAGCTCGCGCGCCTTTAAATAGATGTCGCCGGGCAAAATGTTATCTAAAATAACATTTTTAATAAAGTTGCTCCTGTCATGCTTTTCGTCATAGAGCTGCTTAATGTTGCTGAGAGCTACAGCGATAATACAAGCATTTTTCTTGGCGCTTTCATCGACCCCCTCCACAAACACGGCATATTCCGCCTTGGAAACGGAGCCGAAATTGCGGTAGGTATAGCTGCCGACGACACTGACACCATCGCTGCCGAAAATCTTTTCGGGACTGCTTGTGTTGATTTCGCCGATTTTACCAAGATCACTGCATGAAACCACAACACCTGCTTCGTCGATAACACCGACCGTGGCACCTGCTGCATCCTTCATTTGGTGAATAATACCTTGAAAAATTCTGTTTGACACTCTCTTTTCCCCCTAAC
This sequence comes from uncultured Eubacteriales bacterium, assembly GCA_900321665.1. Taxonomy (GTDB): domain Bacteria; phylum Bacillota; class Clostridia; order Oscillospirales; family Acutalibacteraceae; genus RUG714. The sequence goes on along the minus strand of ONWY01000118.1, from coordinate 3,863 downwards.
ATTTTGATTTACAGAAGAAACGACTTTTGCTTTCGTGATTTTGCACATAAACAATATGAACAAAAACTTTTCACTTCGTATGTGAATTTTACCATAGTTTTTAGCAAAATGCAAGTAAAAAGAGAGGTTTTTTTGAAAGATTTTGTGTAAAATTTAAAATCATTCTACTTGTAGTAGGTTATTTCGCTGCTATCTACTATATATGGGCGCTGTTAAAAATATACAATTGGGCAATTTGTCTAATCGCCGGATATTTTGATTGTATTTTTCGCTCGCTTCATATATAATGGAAATAAGCTATGAATTATTATAATATATAATAGTGAAAAAAGTATTAACAAATTGTAAATATGAGGAAGATTATGAAAATCATTGTCACGGGCGGCGCCTCCGGCATCGGCGCGGCAATCAGCGAAGCGCTGTTGCAAAGCGGCGAGCAGGTGCTGGTTTGCTACCACTCCTCCGGGCAAAATGCCGAAAAATTGCGGCAACAATACCCCAATGCCTATATTTTTAAAGCAGATATGCGCAAAAGTGAAGAAATCAAAGCGCTTTTTGCCTATGCAGGCGAAATCTTCGGCGGCGGCGCTGACGCGCTGATTAACAACGCCGGCATGTCGCTGACAGATTGCTTCCAATGTGTGGAGGAGGACGCGATAGATGCGCTCATGGCGCTCAACTTCACCGCCGCATACAAAGCGTGCGCCGCCGCCGTGCCGCATATGATTCGGCAGGGAAGCGGCAATATTATCAACATCTCCTCCATCTGGGGCATCAAGGGCGCGGCAACGGAAGCGCTCTACTCCGCGAGCAAAGCGGCGCTCATTGCGCTCACACAAGCGCTCGCAAGCGAGCTTGGCAGAAGCGGCATTCGAGTCAACTGCATTGCCCCGGGAGTGATAGATACGAAGATGCTCGCACACCTCTCGGCGGAGGACATCGAGCAGCTGCGCCTTGCCACCCCGCTCGAGCGCCTGGGCACCGGCGAGGATGTGGCACACGCCGTGCAATTCCTGCTCAGTGAAAAGGCTTCCTTTGTCACGGGGCAGACACTGACTGTAGACGGAGGCTTTCTCAATGGCTAAGCAAAAGAAAAAAATGAACCTCTTTTTAAAGATTGTTTTGTGGGTACTCGGCATCATCATAGGCTTTGCCGCCTTGCTTGCTATCGCCAACACCATTTGTACCGCGATTGATATGCGCGCGGTCAATGCGCTCGCCCCGGTCGAAAACGAGGCGCGCTTAATCCCGCAAATGGATGATGAAACCGGTTGCTACACCTTCACCACCGACCGCGAGCTGAAGGTGATGCAGCTAAGCGACATTCACTTAGGCTCCGCCATCTTAACGGTGGATAACGACAAGCAGGTCATTCGCACCGTGGAAACCATGCTGCGCGTGGAAAAGCCCGACCTTGTCATTGTCACCGGCGATGCTTTTTTTCCCGTACCGCAAAGCGGCACCTTTAATAATGCCAACGAGCTGAAGGTTTTCAGCACGATGATGAACAAGCTCGGCATCTATTGGGCATATGCCTTTGGCAACCACGAGTACCAAGGCTTTGCCTACTTAGATGAAAGCGAACTTGCACAGCGCTTGGAGGAATGCGGCGAGTATTGCCTGTTTCAGCGCGGCAGCGAAAGCGTTTCGGGCGAGGGCAACTATGCAATCAATGTCAAAAACAGCGATGGCATTATCACAAGAACCCTGATACTGCTCGATTCCCACGCGTATCTGCCGGAGGACAAGCTTGGCTTGGGCGAAAAATACGACAATATTCACGAGGACCAAATCGAGTGGTATAAAAACACGGTCAATAACTTCACCGAGCTCAACAAGCAAGCCATTGCCGGCACCAAGGATGCCGACAAAAAGAGCGCATATTCCAAGCAGTTCAGCATAGTCAAATCCTCTTTGTTTTTCCACATTCCGCTCGCGGAGTACAAAACCGCCTGGGAAAACTACCGGGACAACGGCTACAAGGATACAGTCGATACCAAGTATTGCTACGGCTATATGGGCGAGGAAAAGGCGCCTTACATCTATTGCGGCAGCGGCGAGGACAACCTCTTTGAAGCTGCGGTGGAATACGGCTCGACCGACAGCATGTTTTGCGGCCACGACCACACCAACAATTTTTCCTTTGAATACAAAGGCATTCGCTTAAGCTACGGGCTTTCGTGCGATTGCCTGGTCTATAAAAACATCAAGCATTTAGGTTCACAAAGAGGCTGCACACTGATTACCTGCGCGCCCGACGGCACACTTGCCATCACCCCCGAAAACTACTACCGGGCAAAGTATGACTTTGAGGGCAAGGAGGAAGTCACCATGCAGCATTTAAACGAAGAACAGGAAAAGGCACAACAAAATGGATAAAGACACTGCCGCTCTGGTAGAGCAATATGAAAAAGACAAAAAAAAGACGATGAAGCTCGTGCTGTTCATCGCCATGATTGTGCTCGGCGCCGCGCTGATTGTCACCGCGCTGCTCTTTCGCACGCAATACCCCTTCTCTTTGGAGGACAAGGGGCAGCTTCACTATACCTACTCCCACATCCTGTTGCGGGATGAAACCAATTACGACTATTTTAATAATGTGCGCGGGCACACGGTGAAATACTACATTGTTTACCGCAACGCCAGCATTTACTACGAGCAGGAAACCGACTTTGCCACCTACTCTGCCCACGCAAGCAAGGAAAATGTGCAACCGGGTATTACCAACCACTCGGTCATCCAAACTTCGCTTGAGCGCTACACCTTTTTGGCAAAGGATGGTCGCACCTACTGCTTCGAGCAGCCGACCGGGAAGCTGAAGGCGCTCTTTACCGCCTCCTATGCGCAGGGAAAAATCTACCTGCGCTTTGCGGGCTACGCAGCAGGCATCGCCCTCATTGCTGCAGGCGCTATCCTCATCAAAAAGCAGAGAATACACCATGAAAAATAACGACCTTCGCCATATCCTGACCGAGCAGGAGCAAATGTCCGAGTCCTTTATCCTCAGCGCCTTTTTGGCATTTAGCGGCGGTTTTCAGGACTCCTATACATATATTGTAAGGGGTCATGTGTTTGCAAATGCGCAAACCGGCAATATTGTGCTGATGAGCACCTCTTTTTTGCAAAAAAATTGGTTGCTCGGCTTGCGCTACCTCTACCCGATATTCGCCTTTGTGCTCGGGGTGCTGATTGCCGACGCGGTCGATAAAAAAATGAATAAAGCCTCCTTTTTGCATTGGAGGCAGTTGATATTAATCTTTGAAATTTGCATTCTCTTTGCAGTCGGCTTCCTGCACGAGACGCTCAATGTTCCGGCAAATGTTTTGGTCTCCTTTTCGTGCGCTATGCAGGTGCAGGCATTTCGCACCGTCGGCGGCGGCATCACCTATGCGAGCACGATGTGTGTGGGCAATCTGCGCGGCGGTACCGCGGCGCTCTCCGACTTTTTGCATAGCAAAAACAAAAGCGACCTGCACCGCGCACTATATTATTTCGGTGTGATATGTATCTTTGCACTCGGCGCAGGGATAGGCGCAATCGCCTCGCTGCACTTCTCCTACCGTACCGTTTGGGCGTGCTGCGCGATTCTCCTGCTTGCCTTACTGCTCATGGATTTAGATAGAAGCAAGAACAAAAAGAAAAAGGTGAAAGATGAAAAGAAAGACAAGAAAGAGCTCGACCACAAGCTTTAATGACCCCCAAAAGGGCTTTGACCCGACCTCCAAAAGAATTGTTTTCTCGGCGCTGATTGCCATCGTGCTGGTCATGGTCGGCACCTACTTTTTTATCAACTACAAATACGGCTCGCTCTCCAATATGTTTTTGGGCGAAACGACGGAGGCGACCACCGAGGAGCAAACACA
>ONWY01000230.1 GCA_900321665.1 uncultured Eubacteriales bacterium | reverse complement strand
AAGTCTTATTTACCACTGCTATAAAAGCATTAAGCTGTCTACCGACTTCTTTACACATATCCAACAAATGTTCTATTTGTTTTTCCGAAACGTAATTTAGCTTAGCAGCTAATATGATTTGTGTTTCCAGCTCGGCAATGGAACCCCTTGAAATATACAAAAATCTTTTAAGTTCTTTATCGGAACCCCTTGCATATCCTTCTGCAATATTGGAAGGAATAGATATCGCTGCTCTTCTCATTTGGCTGGAAAGAGCAAATGTTTCTTCTTTGGGTAATAGTTGTACCAACTCATAGACAGATTTTACAAGTTCCATTGATTTCTGCCAAACTATTAATTCTTGATAATACTTTGCTTTCATTTTATCTTTGTAGCACTTTGTTATTATTCAAAGTTCATAAACTATACTGACGACCGCCGACTGCTGACTGCTAACCGCCGACTGCTGACTGCTGACTGCTGACTGCTGACTGCTGACTGCTGACTGCCGACTGCCGACTGCTGACCGCCGACCGCCGACCGCCGAGCGTAGCGAGCTTACAGTTTGTTCCTCTGTATCTTCCCGCTGATGGTTTTCGGCAAGCTCTCTCTGAACTCGACAATGCGGGGGTACTTATAGGGAGCGGTGTTTTTCTTAACATACTGTTGGATTTCTTTTTTGAGCTCCTCGGTGCCCTCCTTGCCTTTCACAAGCACAACGCTTGCTTTGACAACCTGACCCCTGACTTCATCGGGCGCGGCGGAAACACCGCACTCGAGCACATAGGGCAGCTCCATAATCACGCTCTCAATTTCAAACGGGCCGATGCGGTAGCCGGAGGACTTAATCACATCATCCTTGCGGCTGACATACCAAAAGTAGCCGTCCTCATCGCGCCAAGCGGTATCACCGGTGTGGTACATGCCATCGTGCCACGCCTCGGCGGTTTTCTCTTCATCGCGATAATAGCCTTTATAAAGACCGCAGGGCACGCCCTTTGCGGTGCGAATCACAATCTCGCCGACCTCGCCGGTTGCCACGGTCTCGCCGTTATCGTCCACCAAATCCACATCAAACTGCGGAGAAGCCTTGCCCATGGAGCCGACCTTGGTGCGCGAGCCGTAAAGGTTGCCGATAATGAGGGTGGTTTCGGTTTGACCGAAGCCCTCCATAATCTGCAAGCCGGTGGCGTTCTCAAACTGCTTAAACACCTCGGGGTTCAATGCCTCGCCGGCGGTGGTCATGTGGTGAATAGAGGATAAATCATACTTCGACAAATCCTCCTTGATAAACAGGCGCAGCATAGTCGGCGGTGCGCAGAAGGTGGTGATGTTGTACTTGGCAAACATCGGCATGATATCATCCGCATGGAAGCGGTCAAAGTCATACACAAACACGGCACCCTCGCACAGCCACTGTCCGTAATACTTGCCCCACAGCGATTTACCCCAGCCGGTATCGGAGATAGTCAGGTGCAAGCCGTCTCTCTCGCAGCAGTGCCAATACTTCGCCGTCACAAAGTGCCCTAAGGAGTAAAGATAGGAGTGCGCCGCCATCTTCGGGTTGCCGGTGGTGCCGGAGGTGAAAAACATCACCATGGTATCGTTACCGGCAGGTGTTTCGGCACTTCTGTGGTAATGGGTGGAGTAAATAGCGTATTCCTTGTCAAAATTGTGCCAGCCTTTTCTATCCTCGCCGACAATCACCTTGGTTTTCAAGGTGGGAGATTCGCTCATGGCTTCCTCCACCGCTTCGGGCACACCGTCATCCTGCGTGCAGACAATGGCTTTCACGCTTGCCGCATTGAAGCGGTAAACGAGGTCATGCGCCTTCAGCTGATTGGTGGCGGGGATTGCCACCGCGCCGATTTTGTGCAGCGCTGTCATCGCAAACCAGAATTGGTAATGCCTTTTTAAAATCAGCATCACCTTGTCGCCCTTTTTGATACCGAGCGAGGTGAAATAGTTTGCGCAGCGGTTGGATTCATTCTTAATATCTTTAAATGTAAAGCGGCGCTCGTTTTTGTGCTTATCTAAATGGAGCATCGCCAGCTTATCCGGGTACTTATCGGCAACGGCATCTACCAAATCAAAGCCGAAATTAAAGCGCTCGGTGTTTTTGAACTTGATATCCACAAGCTTGCCCTTGTCATTCTCATAGGTTTCGATAAACTCCTCGCAAATGAGTTTCTCCGAAGGCCTTGTGGAAACAATGCTCTCTCTGATTTTTTCTTCTTTTGTCTCTTTGCCCGGCAAAACGACCGCCACAAAGGTGCAATCCTTCCCATCGACCGCAATCATACCGTGGGGGGTCGAGGAATTATAGTAAATGGAATCGCCCTCGTGCAAAACCTCGGTGTTAGAGCCGACTTGCACCTTGAGCGAACCGCTGATAATCAAATCAAACTCCTGCCCGGAGTGCTTGGTCAAGTGAATCGGCTTGTTTTGCAGCTCGGGTGAATACTCGTATTTTACCCAATAAGGCTCTGCAATCTTGTGCTTAAATTCATGCGCTAAATTTTGAATGGTAATGCCCTCTTCTTTGGCAGTTTCCCTGCCGGCGCCTGCTCTTGTCACGGTGTAAGAGGAAAGGTGCGCCCCTTGGCCCTCGAGCAGCTCGGTAATCTCAATGCCGAAAGCTAAGGCACACTTGTGAATAAAGGTGAAGGGCAAATCCGCCTCGCCACTTTCATAGGCGCGGTACTGCTCCTCGCTCAACTCTGTCTTTTTCGCCATCCTCGCAGCGGACCAGCCCATGATTTCCCTGGTACCTCTGATTCTGGCTGCGACCTCGTTTAATTGTGTCAATGCAGTGTTTTCGCTCATTTTTTCTTTCTCCTTCAAATTATAAAAATTTGATAGATTTTGAGAGTTTTGACTGTCGGCATGCGCCGGTGTACTTTGTGTACTCCTTTGTTATTTTTGCGCTGCGGATGGAAACATTTCTCTTTTTTCATTTTCATCTTACCTTGCGCGAGAAGCGGATGTGAGAATG
>ONWY01000117.1:1584-6484 GCA_900321665.1 uncultured Eubacteriales bacterium | reverse complement strand
CTCCATGCAGACCACCCTCGGGTCCTGACGAAGCTTCCATGCAAACTGTCCGTACCCAACATCCACGGAGAACACCTTGCTGGCCCCGTTCTGAAGCATACAATCGGTAAAGCCGCCGGTGGAAGCCCCGATGTCCATGCACACAAGACCCTCCAGGTTAATCGAGAAATCCTTCATTGCCTTTTCAAGCTTAAGACCGCCGCGGCTGACATACTTTAATGTCTCGCCATGAATCTCAATGACAGCCTCCTCCTTAAAGGTACTGCCTGCCTTATCTTCTCTTTGCTGGTCCACAAAGACCTTGCCTTCCATAATCAGTACAATTTCACCCTTGAGGCTGCCGTCGGCATACCGCGCCGCGGCGGTTTTTAAATCGGTGCGAATCACTTCCTCGTGAATCTTGGTGATTTCGCGCACAATGGCAATTTTGCGGTTGCCGAAGGTGCTGTATAAATCGCTCAGCGTGCGCGCAAGCTTGTGGGGCGCTTCGTAGAAAATCATTGTGCGCCGCTCCGCAAGCAGGCTTTCCAAATGTGCGCGGCGGCTTTTGTTGTTGACACTTAAAAAGCCTTCAAAGCAAAACCTGCCGCCGGGCATGCCGCTCAGCGCCAGTGCCGTGGCAAAGGCAGTCGGGCCGGGAACCGCATTTATCTTGATACCCTTTTCGTGGCACAGCGCCGCCAAGTCCTCGCCGGGGTCGGAGATAGCAGGCATGCCGGCATCGGTGACCAGCGCACAGCTTTCGCCTGCAAGAATGCGCGCAGTGATAACCTCGCCGCGCTCGCGCTTGTTGTGCTCAAAGTAGCTGACCATCGGCTTTTTAATCCCCAAGTGGTTTAAGAGCTTAAGCGTGACCCGTGTATCCTCGGCGGCAATAAAATCGACCTGCTCGAGGGTTTTTGCGGCGCGCGGCGATAAATCGCCCAGGTTGCCGATAGGGGTACCGACTATGTATAATTCACCAATCATTTTGTTCCATCTCCGTAATCCCTGTAAATATTCAACATTTCTGTGGTATAGGAGCCGTCCTCGTTGTTGATATACAGCTCCGGCATGGCTGCTAAGCCGCTGTTTGCGCCCTTTTTGCCCTCAAGGAGCATCAGGTAAGGCTTTTTGCCGCGCCTGCCGCACACAAAGCGGATGCGCTTCGGCTCTATGCCGTAGGCGCGCATGGTACAGATGTAGTCTGCTAATCTGTCGGGCTTTTGGCACAGGCAGAATCTGCCGCCGAAGCGCAGCATTTTATCGGCGCAGGCAATGCTGTCCTCTATGGTGCACGAAAGCTCGTGGCGCGCTATCTTTTGGCTGGCATCCTCACTTTCAAAGCCGGCGCCGCGCGCGGTATAGGGCGGGTTCATTGTGACAAGAGAAAAGCTGTGAAGCGGGGTAATATGCTTTTCAATTTCTCTTAAATCGCAGTGGTAGGGGGTGATTCTATCCTCAAAGCCGTTTGCGGCTATGCTCCGGCGCATCAGCGCAATGCCGTTTTCCTGAATTTCGACCGCTGCAATGTGCGCGGGAGCTTCGTAGCGCGCCCACAAAAAGGGAATAATGCCGCACCCGGTGCCTAAGTCCAGCGCGGTATCACTTTTTTTCGGCGCGGCGAAATCGGCGAGCAAAATAGCGTCTGTCCCAAAGGGGTGCTGTGCCGAGGTGTATAGATACACACCGCTGCCGATGGATTCGCGCTTTACATTCTCGTTTTTCATTTTTCCGCCTTGTCGTAATGCTGAGCATCAAATGTATGATACATAATAGTTTTAATTCATAATTTATTATTAATTATACAATATATATTTTACAAATTAAAGGTTTATTTTTTGTGATAAGTGTGATAGAATAGTATAACGAATGACAAAAAGGAGCTATGTATGTTTACACAAGCAGCTTTGAAACGAAAGTCGGTGCGCAATTATTCGCCCGAGCGCTTCAGCGATGCGCTAAAGGCGAAAATCACCCGCGCTGTCAAGGAGCTGGTGCCGCTGTATGATGATGCGGTAACCAATTTCAAGTTTTGCCCGGCAAATACCATTCGCGATGTGGTAAAGGGCAACCTTGTCAAGGCGCCTTATTACATTATCCTTTCTGCCAAAGAGGCAGACGGTTACCTTGAAAATGTCGGCTTCATGGCGGAGCAGCTGGTGATTTGGCTCGCGCAAGAGGGTATCGGGTCGTGCTATTGCGGTATGGGGAAGCCCGCATCGGGTGCTCAAATCAGCGATACCTACTGCATTACGCTGGCTTTGGGCTACCCTGCCGAAAAAGAGAGCTTTCGCGAGAGCGAGGAGCAGTTTAAGCGCAAGCCGATAGAGGAGTATTGCATCGGCAATGCGGAAAATGATTTTTTAGAGCCCTTCATTTACTACGCGCGCCTGGCGCCGAGCGCTATCAATGCGCAGCCTGTCGTGTATGAACCGGATGGCAGCTCCATTCATGTTTACCGCAAAAAGCCTCTGCTCTCCAAGCTTGAACAAATGCAGCGTATCGATACCGGCATTGCCCTTGCCCATATCTTTTTGTATGCGCGCGAAAAAGGTTACCACATAGATTTTTACAAGGGCGACAAAGCGCGCCATGATAAATACATTTACTTTTTAACTTTAAACATTATGGAGGAAGTTGCAGATGAATAAAATTCTCAAAAGCTCGATTGCCCTCGCACTTGCAGCGCTGATTACCTGCAGTGCCGCTTCCTGCTCGAAGAGCACCAAGACCAAGCTGGATTTGGAAAAATTCCCGCTTGTGTATGCCGATGAAAACGGTTTGGAGGCAATCAACGAAGGGGAAGAGGAGCCGACCTTAATTACCAAGCAGTTTTACACCTTTTTAAATGCGGACAATAAGGTGCAGGCGGCTTCCAACGGCAAGGTCTATTATGTGGAAACCAAAGACAGTAAAACCACTATCGGCGACCTGTATGCTTACGATGTCGAGAAAAAGGAATCGGAGCTGGTTCACGAGGGTGTTTACTCTTACAAGGTCAGCCACGATGGCGAGTGCATCATTTTCAGTGACGGTTCCGGTGCGATTTACCGCTACAATAAGAGATACGAGAATAAAGAGGAGTACCCGGCAATCCAATCCAAGGGTGTTTCCCATGTGCTTGATATTTCCGCCGATGGTAAATATGTGCTCTATGCGCAGGTACTGACCGGTACTAAGTATAGCACCTTAACCATGGCAAAAACCGATTTTGAAACCACTGAAGAAATTGATGCGATGGCGCTTGAGGATTTAAAGGCAAATGACAATATCTCCAAAGCCCCCGTTATCGTAGCCGAAAACTATAAGGAATACCTTGGCGGTGCCGATGATTTGTCGCTCGTTTACTATTCTCAGAGCCTGCCGCAAAAGGATTCCAAGGAGCAGCTTCCGGTATTAAGCGCATTCAAAAACTATAAAGAAAATGTGGTTTTAAGAAAAGGCGAATTTGAGCAGTATTTTGTCAGCGACAGCGGCGAAATTCTCTTTAGCAAAACCGCAAAAAATGCAAAGAAGATTGAGGATATCTTAGTTGATAAAGAAGCCGAGAGCGATGCAAAGCTCAAAAAGGCGGATGCCTCCGCAAAGGAGTGGAAAGCAAAGGTAGCGCGCGACAATGTGCGCGAGAAAGTCAATACCTACTTAAAGAATATTGCCACCACCGATTTTTACACCTTCAATGCCTCTATGGACAAGGCGGAGCTTGTGCAGGAAATTTGCGGTCAGCTCAGCGGGAAGGGAATCGATGAAGAGAGCGGCATGGTCTTCTTCGGCGGCACGGTTTATGATTTTGAAGGTGCTGAAAAAACCGATATCAATAAGGTTTCCGTTGTCTACAAGCTCTTTGACCAAATCAAATCGCGTGCATTTTGCGCGGTTAATCTCAAGGGCGCAAAATACCTCAATGCCGGCGAAAAGGCGGAGTATAACAGCGGTGACTGCTATGTGGATACCGCGGCAAAGACCATTCACATCATCATGAACTTTGATTATTTAAAATCAAAAGTCGGTCAGCTCTATAATGTTCCCTACACCGAGGAAGATTTCGGTGAAGCCAAGCTTGTTGCCGAAAAGGCGGCAAAGGTGGCGCATTTTGACAGCGGTGAGGATAATTACTATGTCCTTGCCAACAATGCCCTTGTGCTGAATGATGAGAAAACCGTTGTGCTCAAGGATTATTCCGGCGCCTCCAACAATGGCAAGGTGAAGATTGCCTTCACCAGCATCGGCACCGGTAAAAAGGATGATTTCGGCAACGAGATTATGGAGGATACCGCCTATGTCATTTCCGGCGACAAGGCGAGTAAAATTGCTTCTGTCTTTAACCAAAGGCAGATTGTGGATAAGGGCAGCATTTTTGCTTACTATACTACCTATGATTACAAAAAGGGTGCCGGCGAAATGATGCTTTACAACGGCGAAAAGACCTTCAGCCTCGGCAAAAAGGTGAGCCATATTTACAAATTCGGCTGATTTTTTGCAGCTGATATTCCAATTCGTTTACCAAAACAGGCTGCTTGATGCGGCCTGTTTTCACTTTATTAAGAAGGCTTTTTTCTGTGCATTTTTGACAATTTTTTTTGCACAATTTCATTTACTTTTACAAAAATAAAATTATGTTTTTTTCTTATTGTTTTATATATAATAATCTGCTATAATGATAGTGAAAATAGGGTGTTTATATTCTTTGGATATTGCGCCTGATTTAACCAGCAAATTTTTTTGAACGGAGGTATCTTTATGAAGAGGGTATCAAAAGGCATCCTGTCTGTGCTGCTTGTTGTTTGCGTGGCACTCAGTGTTTGTGCTTTTACCGGCGTGTTTTCATCCGCTCAGGCAATCCCCGACGGTGTGAATGTTGCGTTTACAAACGCTGACAATGACTGGGTAACATTAAGCGGCACGAGAATTCAGGATT
>ONWY01000117.1:0-1514 GCA_900321665.1 uncultured Eubacteriales bacterium | reverse complement strand
AACGGCATCACTATCGACTACACTGATTGGACCATCAACACGCGCTTGGGTCCGAGCGGTATCAAGAATATCGGCATTTCGGGCACAACCACCAATAACGCGGTGCTGAAGGTCACTGTCACCTATTATGTAGAGGGCAATCCGACCGCCACTGCCGAGACCTGCTCTGCATACATCTTTTGCAGCTCCTCTCAGGGGTACTCCTCAGTGACAAATGAATGCGGCATCACTTCAGGATTTTTAAGATGGGGTGTAGACACCACAGAGACTTTTTCTCCCGTCTCCACCGGTTCTGTCGAGCAAACAGGTTCATATACGCGATTCCCGGTCATGACAATTTCTTTGTATGTAGATACTTCTCTCTATAAAACTTGGGATAGCTTGAATGCGAAGATTAATTATAAAAACGGTAAAATCCGTGACCATGCGTATTGGGATAAAATTGAGCTGTCACAAAGCAGCTCCACAGGCTCCGTATCCGTTTTGAGCAGCGAATATACCGTAAACGGTACTACGAAGTCAATTACAAGCGAGTTTAATAGCAGCAAAGACAACCCGAGCGGCTTCTTTGTACAGGTCGGTGAAAATGCCGAAACCGATATTCCGATTACCGGTAACATCGCGCAAGAGGCTTCCTCTACCGTGAAGATTAAGTTCCGCGGCTACGGTCAAACCGGCGGTGTTTTCGGCGTTAGCTTCACTGCTCAAAAGACCGATTCATTAGAACCGGTTTGGAACATTACGCTTTATAACAATAATAAGGCAGAGCTGCGCGACAGGTTAAACGAGCTTGCGCACCTTGGTTTGAACCAGGCTTCTTACAAGAGCGGGTGGGATGCCTATGAAACCGCACTCAAAAATGCGTATACCACCCTTGGCACTAACAAAGTGACCGCTTCTCAGGTAAGCAGTGCGGTAACCTCACTCAATAATGCATACAAAGCTTTGGTGCGCTATGCAGTGGTTATCACCAACCATCACTACTACACCGGCAATGATGACCAAAATCCGGTACAAATTGCCAAGAAATTTGAAATGCAGGTAACCAATGGCGCTTCTCATAGCATGGAAGTGTTGACCAACGGTACTTACCCGGATTATCCCTTCAACAGAACCAATGTTACAACCGATAAGATGATTCAAGTCGGCGAGGATACCAACTTTACCGAAGTGGTTGACCAATATTATTGGTATGTAGACACCTCTGCTTTAGAGGCGGCGATTGCCACCCAGGCGGCAAAGGTGCATGTGGATGAGGATAATAACCCGATTTACACCGATGATTCCTGGCAAGCCTATGAAGCCGAAGCGGCAAAGGCAGTCACTGTTTTAAATGACAAGTCGCTCTTCCAGGCGGATATTGATGCCGAGACAAAGGCGCTCAACGATGCCGAAAAAGCGCTTGTGAAATTGGATATTGATATCGAGTGGTTGACCGAGGGTATTGCTTGGGCTGACCAAATCATTAACAGCTCTTATGATGATGATTTCGGCTACGGCTGGCAGACCGAGGA
>ONWY01000112.1 GCA_900321665.1 uncultured Eubacteriales bacterium | reverse complement strand
CTTCGGAACAATTAATTCTTGTTCAGGCTTCCAATATTGAAGCTTACGGTTTTAACGGCGTTTACGACGGTAATCCTCATGGCATAACCGTTAATGTTATCGACCCGAGTGATGCAGAAGTAAATTACGGCACAACAAAGGGAACATATAACTTAACAGAATCTCCGACATACACGGAAATCGGTACATATCCTGTTTATTACCAAACAACCGTTAAGTCAATGGCAGGCGAGTACATTGTTATTGAAGGTGCGGAAATTGTCAATATTCAGGCAGGCGTTAATTTCCTTCCAAACGGTGCTTCCGGTACAATGGACAGCATAATTGTTACAAACTCTGTAACGCTCCCGGAAAACGGTTTTACGAATACCGTTCATTATGTGTTCAGCGGATGGCTTTGCGATGATGATAATCAGATTTATCAGCCCGGTGATACCGTTTCAATTACTAAAGTTGTAACAAACTTTACTGCTCAGTGGACAGAGGTTCCTGTTTACACAGTCACCTTTAATTCAAACGGCGGAAGTGCAGTTGCTGCGCAGGAATTGCAGACAGGCACAAAAGCCGTTAAACCCGCAAAGCCGACCAAAGCGGGCTATCATTTTGTGAGCTGGCAGCTTTCCGGTGTCGATTTTGATTTTAACACACCGATAACACAGGATATTACTCTTACTGCTGTTTGGGGTGAAGGAATTTTGGAGGAAACCTCTTTCGATAACGGCATTCCGGATGGTTGGACACAGTCTTCATCAGACGGCAATTATCAATGGAGAGTCGGTGTGGGCGACGAAGATAAATCAACCGGAACTCACAGCGGTGATACTAATGCGTTAATCACTCAGGCTTCTGCCGGCAGTACAGCCTACCTGATTATGCCGCTTATGGACCTTTCATCGGCGACAGCCGCAACAATTGACTGTTGGTATATTAATCGCGATTGGGGCGGTGATATTGATCAATTTGGCGTTTACTACAGAGTAAACGGCGGCGAGTGGCAAGAGATTTGGGCAACCGGGTCCGGTAACGCTCACGGCTCCTGGACTGAACTTTCTGTTAATTTACCGAGTGCAGCATTTGTTTCAAATGTTGAAATCGGTTTTAAGGCAACCGATGGTTACGGCTTCGGCGTTGGTCTTGATGATGTTGTTTTTGAAGCATCTTCCGCTTCGGCAGAGCCCAACAACGGCTACAGTTTGACGCTTGATGACGGTATAAATGTCAACTTCTTGATTGATACTGATTTCTACGGTGCAGAGGACGGCTATATTGAGTATGAATATATCAAGTCAAGCACCACCGAGAGCGCTGAAAGAGAAAGCGGCAGCATTGATGTTGCAGACCTGCCGATTTACAGCGGTGGTAATGTGTATGACGGCGACAGCCGCTTAACACTTAAAGCCGCTCCGGCACAGATTGCGGAAGATTACATTATCCGGGTTTACAATAACGCGGGCGAATTGCAAAAAGAATTTACTGTATCTATAGCCGATTACTGCGAAAAAGTGAAGGGTGATGCCACTTACGGTGAACTGATGACTGCACTTCTTAACTATGGTCAGTTAGCCAATGAATACTTTGGCTATGCTGCAAAGGTGGATGGCGATTATGAAGTACCGCACACCGAGAATTACAAAGCAGACCTGAGCGCAGAAGAGATCGCAGCGCTTGATTCTCTTGCGGCAGCAAGCATTGTCAATCAAGGTGCAGCACAGGTGACAGGCGTTTCCTACATCGCACAGATGAACCCTGAGTTTAAGTTCTTCTTCACCGGTACTTCCGCTACAACAGCAGAAGTAAGCGGCGATTTAACAGCGACAGTGGAGAAAACAAACACCGGCGCAACCGTTAAGGTGACAGGCTTAAATGCTTCCGATTTCGGCAAGACCTTCACTGTAACGGTAGATGGCACAGAGATTCAGTACAATGGCTATGCTTACCTGAAAGCGGCGATGAATTCTGCAGCTTTGAAAGACCTTGCAAAAGGCATCTTCCGCTATGCACAGGCTGCTGATAAGACATTTAATTAAGGAGGGCGATACAAATGAAATATTTAACACCCGAATTAGAAGTGATTAAATTTGAGGTTACGGATGTGTTGGCGACCAGTGAGGCATCTCCTGAAACAACAACAAGAGAAGACTGGGAAACTCCCGATCAGGTATCTTTCGGCTTATAATGAATCACCAATCCCTGCAAGCACCAACCCTGCTTGCAGGGATTATTATAATAAATTATATTTGAAAAACTTTTTATTATAATAGCATTGACAAATGATAAAAATGTGTTAAAATATAGTCGAACATTTGTTCGACTATTTGTTTTTTGTGAGAGTCTGATATTAAAACGCCAAGGTAACCTACATCCTTGTTTGTGGGATACCTCCACCGGTTTTATATGCTGACTCTTTTTATTTTTATTTGTTAATAACCTTATTCATTTCGACAAGGTTTCCGTATAATTTACACTTTTGATAGTATATAGTATCGGGGCACCTATCTTGCAATCAGTGTTCATTTTTACTTCGAGGGTGCAAGATAACTACCCCCATTAATTTCATAAGCAAGAAGTAAATATGGCGGTAAAAACGGAACTGCCTATCAAGATAGTGGGTGAGATAACCTATGCGTTCGAGCTTTCGTTAAAAAGTGTCTGCGTTATCGTAGCAAGCAGACCCTTTTTATCCACAAATGGAAAAAACGGTAGCTTGAACGCAACAATTCAAAATTGATTGCGTTGTCGTAGCGAGCAGACTGTTTGTGTGGACAAACAGTATTGCTCACTACAAAGGGGCACCCTTTAACCCGTTCAAAGTAAAGTTGATTTTTCATTTTTTGCGTTGGAGGTTTTAGGAGGTTATCCTCCTAACGAGATACTGTTTTTGCCAAAATGTGGCACAAACGGTCTGCTCGCTACACTGACGCAACGCAAATTTGCATTTTTGTTTTCGGTTGGTTTTTGATACAAAAAATAAAAATTCTGATTAAAAATACCAATCAGAAAGAAATGAAAAACAAATTATTCTTTTAAAAATTATTTGAATAAAGGAGGAATGTAAAACGAAAAGAGTAAAGATTAGGTTGACAAAAAAACAGTACGATTTCATTAATCAAGGGCTTGAAAAATACTATAATCAACTTGCCAATATGTCGCCGGAAGAACGAAAATATTTTTTAAAAAATTCCCTTTTCAATCAACCGATTGATTTTGAAAAAGAAATTGACGGAACTGTTTACAGCGTGAAAACTTTTTTTAATCCCGATGCAAAAGAAAGCATCCAAGAAAAAATGATACGCATTTTAGGACTCAAAGAGCAGGATGTCGAAAAACTTTCGGAATCGGATTGAAACGTCAAGCCGAATATGTTATTATGATCACACCTACAATACATATTCGGCTGTGGAAAGGAGTTTTATGAATAATAATACAGACCGAATAACTGCCCTTTACTGCCGACTGTCTCATGATGATGAAACAGATGGTGTATCGGGTTCCATTAAAAATCAACAGGAGATTCTTGAAAAGTACGCAAAAGAAAACGGCTTTTTAAATTGCCAATTCTTTATTGATGACGGTTATAGCGGAGTCACTTTCAATCGCCCGGCGTTTTTAAGAATTATGGAACTTGCAGAGCAAGGCGAAATTGAAACCATAATCGTAAAAGACCATTCGAGGTTAGGAAGAAACCGCTTAATTGTCGGGCAACTTTTGGAAGAAGATTTTGACAGACTTGGTGTGCGTTACATTGCCATTATGGATAATATCGACACCGCAAAAGGCTTGGATGATTCTGTCGCCTTTAAAGATTTATTCAATGAATGGCATGCAAAGAACACCAGTGAAAAAGTCCGAAATGTTTTTAGAAACAAAGGTAATTCCGGCAGACCGCTATCCACCATCCCACCGTTTGGATATATGAAAAATCCGAACAATCCCGAAGAGTGGATAATTGATGAACCGGCAGCAGAAATTGTAAAAAGAATATTCAAACTTTGCATTCAAGGGTTGGGACCACTGCAAATTGCCAAACGGTTACGCAGTGAAAAAATCATGACACCGACCGAATATTGGAACAGCATCGGAAAGAAATGCGGCAAAGAGCCGGAAAGACCAAACAATTGGTGTACCGAGACTATTTGCAAAATTCTTTCCAAACAGGAATATATCGGTGATACGGTAAATTTCAGAACCATGCACAAATCTTTTAAAAACAAGAAAAAGGTTAACCGACCAAAGGAAGAGTGGAGAATATTCAAAAACACGCACCCTGCTATTATCAGTGAAGAAGATTTCTTTCTTGCACAGGAAATCAGAAAAAGCAGACACAGACAAAATCGCACAGGAATATCTAGCATGTTTTCAGGAAAACTGTTTTGTGCTGATTGCGGCGGCAAACTGTATTACAGTTCAAGAGAAAACTACAAACGAGAAAGTGCCGCATTTTTCTGCTCGACATACAGAAGAGATAACACAAAGTGTTCCACTCACTATATTAGAGAAAAAGTTGTATATGAGCTTGTGCTTGAAAACATGCGAAGAGTGTTTAGCTTTGTGACGAACTATGAAACAATATTCGCCAAATTACAAATGGCACAGTTTCATTCCGAAAATTTAAAAACTCTTAATGCAAAGAAAAATGACTTGGCAAAAAAGCAAAAACGTGTTAAAGAAATTGACGGTTTAATACAGAAACTCTTTGAGAACAACGCAAACGGAATAATCAGTGATGAACGGTTTGCAACTTTAAGTGCAGCTTATGAAAATGAACAGCATGAATTGAAATCGCAAATCCCCATTCTTTCGGAAGAATTAAATGAGGAAACCAAAAAGTATGACGATTTGCAAGCCTTCATCAACAAAGTAAAACGAATTACCAGAGTGGAAACATTAACGCCCGAAATTGTTAATGAATTCATAGAAAGAATAGATGTACATAAAGCCATAAGAATTAATGGTGTAAGGCATTTAGAACTTGATATTCATTACAACGGCGTTGGTGTTATTCATGAACCGAGTGTAGATGAATTGGAAGAGTTTTACAGGAGCGGCAATTTCAAGAAACTATTTTTATTAAAAAAAAAAAAAAAATCG
>ONWY01000113.1 GCA_900321665.1 uncultured Eubacteriales bacterium | reverse complement strand
ATAAAGCCGCCTTAGATGCGCGCACCGGCGGCACGCTCATTCACTATGTGCTCGAGCACATGCTCAAGGATATGGGCAAGCAGGGCATCATTGCCCTCGAGGGAAAGGCTCTGCGCGAAGCGGTAGAGCGCTACACCGCGCAGTATTTGGAGGAATTAAATTTGCCGGAGGAGTTTATTACCGGCAGGTTCCGCTATATTGTATCAAAAAACCGCAGTATCATTATTGCCACGCTCGAGCAAATGGCGGCGGAAATGCGCCAAAGCGATTTTGAACCGTCCGATTTCGAGCTGAAGGTCGGCAAAGGCGGTGTCGGGGGCTACGAGGTAGCGCTCGAGCAGGGTAAGGTTTCTCTGATGGGTATGGTCGACCGCGTGGATTTGATGCAAAAGGGCGAGCAAAAATATTACCGCATTATTGATTACAAAACCGGCTCTAAGGATTTCAAGCTCGGCGAGGTGCTGCACGGTATCAATGCGCAAATGTTAATCTACCTGCTCTCGCTTTCCACCGACAGCGGGGAGAAATACGGCGGCAGTGTGCCGGCGGGGCTGTTGTATGTGGAGGCGAAGGATAAGACAATCAACGCTTCCCATGAGAATGAAAAGGACTTGCAAACAAAAAAACAGGGGCGCTATAAAATGAACGGCATGCTTTTAGATGAGCAAGAGGTCATTTACGGTATGGAGCATGAGCCGAGCGGTACATTTATCCCCATCGACTTTGACCGCAGGGGGAATATCAAGGGAAATTTGGTTTCGCGCGCTCAAATGGAACAAATCCGCAAGAAGCTCGACAGTGTCATCGCCGCAATGGGCAATGCGCTGCATCACGGCGAGATAGATGATATGCCGTATAAAACCGCAAAGACCGATGCTTGCGCCTGGTGCGATTTTAAGGCGGTATGCCGCAATCGCGAGAAGAAAAACGAGGTGGAGATTCCATCCTTTGAGGAAGCCTTGGCGCAGCTGGAGGGAGGTGCCGAAAATGAGTGAAATTCGCTGGACAGATGCGCAGCGCGCAGCGATTGACGCGCGCGGCAATATCCTCGTTTCCGCAGCGGCAGGCTCCGGTAAAACCGCGGTCTTGGTACAGCGCGTGATGGAGATGATAGAGAGCGAGTGCGATATTGATGAAATGCTCATTGTTACCTTCACTAAAAGCGCCGCTACCCAGATGCGCGAAAAAATCACGCAGGCGATAGAAAAGAAGCTCGAGGAAAACCCCTTCAACGCGCGCTTTCAGCGCGAGCAGCTGTTGTTGGGCAAAGCGCAAATTACCACTATTGATTCCTTTTGTGCGGATGTGGTCAAAAATAATTTTCAACACCTGGATAGTATCGATATTGCGATGAATTACAAAAACCTCGATGGCGCGGAATTTGCCGTTTTATCGACTCAGGTGCTCGATGAGGTGCTCGGTGAATTTTATGATGCAGGCGAGGAAAGCTTCCGCGCGCTGATGGATGTTTTCACCAAGGGCAAAAATGATTTGGATATTTATGCCGTCATCAATACATTGCATAACGATACCTCTGCATACATAGACAGAAGCGCATGGATGGCGGAAAAAACCGATTACTTTTTACAAAGCGATATCAGCGCCTCCCCTTGGGGCAGGCTGCTGTTGGCGGATATGAAGGAGAAGCTGCTCTTGGCAGCGGATTATAACGAGCGCGCGCTGGAAATCGCGCGGGAGGATGAAGCGACTGCCGCGGCATTGCAGGAAGTGCTTGCTGCCGATGGCGCTGCCATTGCCCGCGCCTTAGAAGCGGTCGAGCAGCGGCAGTGGGCTGACCTGTGCGAGATGAAGGCAACCAAATTCGGTAATTACCCGCGCACGAAAAAGGGCATTGATGCCGATTTGAAGGCAGCTGCCAAATCCTACCGCGATTGTGCGAAGAATACCTTTTTTGACGCGCTGAAAAACCTGATTGAGAGCGAAGCGGATTTCGCACGCGATAACCGTTTGCTGCACCCGGTCGTGCAGGAGCTGCAAAAGCTGTTTGATGCCTACGAGCAGCGCCTATTTGAAAGGAAGTTAGAGCAGCAAAGCTTTGAGTTTTCCGATATCGCTTACCTGGCGCTGCGCATCTTGACAAAAGAGGGCGCGCCGACTCCGGCAGCGCTCGAATACCGCAAAAAGTATAAAGCCGTTTTGGTCGATGAGTACCAGGATACCAACGGCGTGCAGGATGCGATTTTTACCGCCATTAGCGATAATAATTTGTTTGTGGTGGGCGATGTAAAGCAATCCATTTACCGCTTTCGCCAGGCAATGCCCGAAATCTTTATCGGCAAGCGCAAAGCGCTCGCCCCCTATGAAAATGGAAAAGAGAGCGGCTATATTTTACTTAAGAATAATTTTCGCTCCGAAAAGCCTGTTACCGATTTTGTCAATTTCCTGTTCCAAAGGCTGATGAGCGAGGAACTCGGCGATGTGGATTATAACGAGGATGAATACCTCATTCCCGGTGCCAATGAGAGCGACGAAGGTGCCGCCGCGGTGGAAATGCATCTGCTCGAGGACTTGCACCTGCCCGATAGGCGCAAGGTGAAAAAGCACGAGTATGAAGCGCACTACATAGCCGATTATATCCGCGAGAAGGTCACAAGCGGCGAGCCGCTGCAAATCGGCGGCGAATTGCGCCCGACGGATTACGGCGATTATTGTGTCCTTGTCAGGAGCAAAACGCATATGGCGCAGCTGCAGGAGGCTTTCGAGCAGGCAGGGGTGCCCTGCACCGGCGTGGCAGGTGAAAATCTCTTTGATACCCCGGAAATTATGCTTGTGATGAGCTTTTTGCGCATGGTGGATAATCCGCTGCGCGATGTGGATTTAATTGCCGTGCTCTATTCCGAAATCTTCGGCTTTACGCCGGAGGAGCTCGCTTTGGTGCGCATCGAAAACCGCCGCGGCAGCTTTTACGGCGCCGTGCGCGCGCTTGCGGCAAAGGGCAATCGGAAGTGCGCCGATTTTATCGAGCAGCTTGAAGGCTATAGAACCCTTGCGGCAACACACGAACCGGCGGAATTTTTGCGCCGCCTTTATGAAAAGACCTCATTGCCGGAAATGATGAGCGCGCGCGAGGACGGCGAAACCAAAAAAGCCAATTTATTTAAGTTTATTTCCATTGCGGCACTCTATACCTCCGGCGGGTATTATTCCTTGACCGGCTTGGTGCGCTTTTTGGAAAAAGTGCGCGAGAGCCGCACCGATATCACCACTGCCTATGTGCCCGAGAGCGGCAGTAAGGTGAAAATTATGACCGTGCACGCTTCAAAGGGCTTGGAATTTCCCGTTGTCATTTTTGCCTATACCAACAGCAGCAATCACCACAACGGCTCGAATATTGTCCTCAATCGGGAATACGGCATCGGCTTGAAGCCGAAGTACCCGGAGGATAACGCGCGCTATGACACGCTTTCCTACAGTGCGGTGCACCTTGCCAATGTGCGCAGCGATATGGCGGAGGAAATCCGCACGCTGTATGTGGCGCTGACAAGGCCGAAGGCAAAGCTTGTGATAACCGGTACCTTTGACGGTGCGCCTTTAAAAGACGGCTCCACGCCGCGCGAAAGCAAACTGTGGAGCATTGCGCATTTGGCGGCAAACAGCCGCGGCGAGATACGCAGAGGTTGGATGCGCGCAAATAATAACTATTTGTATTGGATGTGCGCTTGCGCACTGATGCACCCGCAGGCGGAGCAGCTGCGCGCATATGCGCTTCACCCGGATGGGGCGCGCGCGAGCGGTTATCAGGGCAAGCTGCGCATTGTGCTGCCGGAGTATTTCCCAAGCGAGCCGGCACCGGCGGTGATTGCGCACACCGCACAGGCGGATGCACAGCTCAAAGAAAAACTGCTGCAGCGCTTTGCTTTCCGCTATGCCTACGAGGGCGCGGAGAATATCGACAGCAAGATGACACCCTCTGCCGTTGCCGAGAGCGCGCAGGGTGTGCCGGAGTATCACTTCGAGCCGCCGCAGTTTATGCAAAAGCAACGCTTGAATGCCGCGCAGCGCGGCACGGCAATGCACCGCTTTATGGAAAAGGTGCAGCGATTTACACCCTTCGATTTTGAAGCGGAAAAGCGCGCGATGCTGCAAAAGGGCTTTTTGAGCGAGGAGCAGGCGCAGGTGTTAGACAGGAAGGCACTCGAGCGCTTTTTTGAGAGCGACATTGCCGCGCGCATGGCGGCAGCGGCGCGCTGCGAGAAGGAGTATGCCTTCTCTTACCTCGAGCAGGCGGGCTTTTTTGATGCACAGCTGCCCGCAAAGCTGCAAAAGGAGCGCGTGTTTGTGGATGGTATGATAGACGCTGTCTTTGAAGAAGAGGGCGCCGCACACATTGTCGATTACAAGACCGACCGCGTGCAAACACCCGGGGAACTGACAGAGCGCTACGAAAAGCAAATCGCTCTTTACAAGCGCGCGATAGAAACCATTTGGGGGATTCCGGTCAAGAGCTGCCATCTGTATTCTTTTTATCTCAATAAGGATATCACCGTGGAATTTTGACAATTACCCGCATTTGTGGTATAATCCATAGGTTGTTAATATGAAGCCGGCTTTCAAGCGGGCGGAAAGGGTATCAAATGCAGTTAGCGTTATTATTTATCCTGCTCATTTCCTGCGCATGGACTATCCTGATTTTGCGCAGCGCGATTGTTTCTTTGCACAGTGCCGGGAAAAGCGAGCAGGAGCTTGCCAATATCAAAAAAGGCTATTCCTTTATCCAAAGGCTGTTTTTGCTTAATGTGAAGGATGCTACCGCCGGCACACCGAAGTACAACGGCTTTCGCAAAAATATTGAAAAATTCCTGTTTGGCTACATGATTGCGATGGCGGTGCTGTGGGTGCTGTTGATTCTCTCCGTTGTGTTTGAGGGCATGACAGGCTTTGTTTCGGTGCTGATTATCGGTAAAACCGTTTTGATTGATATTATTGTTATCGCGCTTTATTTGAAGGCAAATACCGTGGTAGATAAAAAAAACAAGCGTATTCATTGGAAATGGGCAAATAAAAATTAAAAAAGACTTGATTTTTATTGCG
>ONWY01000111.1 GCA_900321665.1 uncultured Eubacteriales bacterium | reverse complement strand
CGGTGGAAGGGTAGTCGTTTTTACTGATTTTGTGGGGGATTTGACTACCCCTCAGTCACGCGTTGCGTGCCAGCTCCCCTGACAAGGGGAGCCGTTAAACGGTTTGATTTATCTGCCAGCAGGCAGATAAATTAGAATTTATCCATCACCTCCCACGCACCGAGCATATACATGATCCCGAGCGCGCGGTCATACAAGCCGTAGCCCGGGCGCACGGTGCCCGGCTTCTCTCCCCACAAATGCCGCCCGTGGTCGGGGCGAATGTAGCCCTCAAAGCCGCAATCGTGGTACGCTTTTAATATTTCCAAAATACCGGTATCGCCATCGGCATCGCGATGGCTTGCTTCGCGAAAATCGCCGTTTTCAAAGTGCTTGACATTGCGAATGTGTGCAAAGGCGATTCTATCGCTGTATTTTCGAACAAGCTCAGCCACATGGTTTGCAGGATTCGCATTTAAGCTGCCCGAGCACAGCGTCAGGCAATTATACGGGTCATCCACCATGTGCAGAAATCGGTCAATGCCGGCATCATCCACCAACAGGCGCGGCAATCCGAAAATATCCCATGGCGGGTCATCCGGGTGAATTGCCATTTTGATATCGCACTCTCGGCACACCGGCATGAGGCGCTCCAAAAAGTAGCGCAGGTTTTCCCACAGCTTTTCTTTCGTCACATCCTTATATGCTTCAAAGAGCTCGTCGAGCTTTGCCATGCGCTCCGGCTCCCAGCCGGGAAAGCTCATATGATATTTTTCGGTAAATGCCATCACATAAGCCGCCATACTCTTCGGGTCATCCTGTATCATGTCTTTTTGATAAAACAGGGCGGTTGAACCGTCGCCCACCGGGTGAAAGAGGTCGCTGCGCGTCCAATCAAAAATCGGCATAAAATTGTAGCAAATCACCTTGACGCCGAAGGGCGCTAAATTGCGAATAGTTTGAATGTAATTGTCAATATACTTTTCGCGCGAGGGCAGACCGATTTTAATATCATCATGCACATTCACGCTCTCGACCACGTCCATATTAAAGCCGTAGCGTTCGATTTGCTCTTGCACGCTTTTGATTTCCTCCGGCTCCCACACTTCACCGGGCAGCTTGTCATGCAGCGCCCACACGATAGTGCTCACACCGGGTATTTGCCGAATATCCGACAAAGTAATGTTATCATTATTCTCGCCATACCAGCGAAATCCCATTTGCATCGGCATGATATTCTCCTTTCGCTATTCACAGAGCTGTTCTTCGACCAGTAACTCCCTCTTGTCGCCGGCACACAGGCAAAACACCGGTGAAAACGGCATATTTCCCTCGTTACGGTAGCTTAGGCGCACGGTTTTTTCACCGCACTGCACGCGCATTTTTAAGCGCACGCAATCATTTTCCAGATAGCGAAAGCTCTCGCCGTCATCCCAAAAGAAGGTGCTCTCAAAGCTGCCTTTTGCACGCGGATATACCGTCAACCTTAAGCCGCCCTCATCGCTTGCAATCACACTGCCGGCTCTTACAAAAAAGGGCACCTGCCGCGCCTGCGCCGGTAACGGTACCGTCACGCTCTTACCGCCCTCGTAAAGCGTATCGCCCAAGTACCAGCCTTCACCGGCAGGCAAATATACCGCGGTTTCCGCTTTACCTTCATCAAAGACAAAGCCTGCTAAAATATCCGTTCCGATAAGCATAGTGTCATTTTGTGCATACAGCTTTTTATCATTATAGTAGAGCACGGGCGGTGCATTCATCGGTATTTCCTCTTCCACCGCACGATACGCGCAGTTATATAAATACGGCAGCAGCCGTTTTCTTTGTGCAAAAAGGCCCTTAACTGCCGGCATTTGCTCTGGGTAGCTCCAGGGCATGGTTGCCGAGCCGTCCGCATTCCAGGAGTGAATGGTAAAGCGCGGTTCAAAAATACCGTGCTGCAGCCAACGCATCAGCAGCTCCGGTGAAGGCATATCGCCGTGAAAGCCGCCTAAATCGTGCCCGTAAAAGGACAGTCCGGACAGGCTCATGGTTAAGCCGATGTTGTGACAATAGCGCAAATCCTTAAATTCACTGCGGTTATCGCCCGACCAGGTTTGCGCCAGGCGGCGCACACCGATGCCGCCGCTCCTTGTGGAGAGGAAGGGGCGCAGTCGCGGATTCTCCCTTACCTGTGCCGCATAGGATGCCGCTACCATTAAGTAACTCAAATCCGGTTTGATTTCACGCGCCGGCACCTTGCCGCCGCCAAAGCCGAAGGCTGTCGCCTGCGGGTCGCGAATATCAAATTCATTATTATCATTCCAGGTGGCAGTGATGCCGAGCGCAAGCAGCTGTTGCTGCACCTGCTCCTGCCAAAAGCGCACTGCCTGCGGATTGGTAAAATCCAAATAGCTGCCCATACCGTCCCAAAAGCGAGTGATAAAAGGGGAACCGTCCGCATTTTGAATGAATAAGCCCTGCTCTGCGAGCGCCGCATACAGCGGATGTGTATCCAAAAATGCCGGTTTAATATTGGGAATGAGCCGAATACCCTTTTCCCTCATGCGCGCTGCAAACTGCTTCGGATGGGGAAATTTATCGGTGTCCCAATGGAATACATAGCGCTTGTTCCCAATCGAAGTATATCCGGAAGAAAGGTAAAAGCCGCTGCAAGAAAGCGCGTACTTATCCAATTCCTCCAAGAAGGTGTCAAAATGCTTTTCGGCATCCGGCGCATCCGTATATGCCATGGTACTCGCGCAATAATCAAAGCTTCGGCGCGGCGGAAACGCCTGTTTGCCCGCAAGAGAGGCAAACTGCCGCAGTACGGAAAATTTGGAGCCGAAAAAGACATAGTAAACCAAGGCTTTTTCTTCGCCTTTGAAGTATTTATACGGTGGATAGTAATTGTTAATTTCTTTGCCGAAATCCATATAGGCATTTGCCGCCGTATCATAAAAAATACCGTAGCAGCCTGTCGCATTTTCGCAAATATAAAAAGGAATGTGTTTATACAACGGGTCGCTTTCGGCAGCATCATAGCCCATGCAGTCGGTGGTTTCTATGCGAAAGGCTCTGCCCGCTTTATTTAACGCGCCGCCCTTATCCCCCAAGCCGAAAACGATTTCTCCTTCACTGCGCGTAAGATAGTGATAGCTCTCTGTCCCGAACTCACCGCCAAAATTGTAGGCAAGCGGTTCGCGGTCCGCAAAAAGCGGTTTGCCCTCTTTCAAATAGCTGAGCAAAAAGCCGTCGGTTTGTAAGCGCACCTCCACACCGTTTGCCAAATAGAAGTGCTCGGTGCCTTCACGCACTTCCACCTGCGGTCGGTAAAGAGGGAAGCCCTGTGTGCTCAGCTTATCTCTCCCTGCAGGCAACGTACCGCCTGTCGGGTTAACGCAGAAGGTCGGCAGTATTACCTGCCCTTCGGTATACAGCGCCACGCGCAGGCAGCTTTCACTCAAAAAGTCTATGCGCGCGCACTGCTTTTCACACCGATAGCTGCGCGCACTCTCCTCCGCTTGCACCAAGCGAAAGCGATAGTTCCATTTTGCCATTAGATTGTTTTTCCTCTCCCGTTGAAGGTAATTGCGAGATTTTCTTTTGTTTTCCACACATCGCTTGCGGTGTGCTCGCAAAACGACATCGGTTTTTTATAATCCGGCTCCCAGGCGGGAATTGCCGCATTGTTCGGATTATCACTTTCCGCAAATGCCACGATGGCATCGGATATTTGCTCGGAGATAATGTAATCTATCTCCTCAAACGGCCGCCAATTGTTTTCCAAAGTCGAAAATACATAAAGCAAATCCGCCGCGTGCCAGGCACCCATATCATCACCCGGCAGCTCTCGGTTAAAATTAAAGAAGTAGCAAGGGGCGCTGTGGTGTGCTTGCACATACCTGCCCCACCGCTTATCAATCCCCTCAAGCACAATCGGTATCATATCCGTGCAGGTGGAGCCGATGATATACGGGATATCGGGAAGGCTCGAGAGCCGAAAGCGCGATTTGTCTAAAATTTTACCGTCATACACCGGGAAGGTGCAGGGCATGCTGAGCGGACTTTCCGCGCAAGCCTTTTTCCACGCGTAGTACAACTTCTTGGGCTGAATCGCGCGCAGCTCGGCAAGGGAGGAAGCCATGGCATAGTGCATAATCTTCTCCCAAAACGGGGTCACCTTTTCAATGCTCAGCGGTTTGAGCAGGCAGCGCTGCAAGCCGCCTCCCGACAGCAAAACGGCACGCTTGAATACGCCTGCAAGCGCCGGGTTATTCAAATGGATATCCGCACTCATCGCGCCGGCACTTTGCCCCATCAGCGTGATGTTGTCGGGGTCACCGCCAAAGGCGGCAATATTGTGCACCACCCATTGGATTGCGGTTTGCTGGTCATATAGCCCGAAGTTTGCAAGCGCACCGGAGGCATCCTTCATATCCTGATGCGCACAAAAGCCATAGGGCCCCAAGCGATAATTCATCGCCACCATTATAATACCCTTTTCTGCGAAGCGCACACCCTTAATATGCGCTTCATCGGTACTGCCGCCGGTAAAGGAGCCGCCGTGAATAAAGACTATTACCGGGCAGTTCTCCGCTTCCTTCGGTGCCCATATGTTGAGAAAAAAGCAATCCTCGCTATAGGTAAAGTGCAAGCCCTCGCGAAACTCCTTGTGGTAAAAGGGATTGACAACCGCATCCTCTTCAAAAGCGCGGTGCTGGTAGCAGCAAGCGCCGAAAGCGGTGGCATCGTAAACACCTTCCCAGGCGCCCTCCTCCACCGGCATCTCATAGCGCGCGGCGCGCGCATAGCGAATGCCGCGGTACTCCACACAGCGCTCTCCGGCAATGCCCTTAATTTGCCCGAGCGGGGTTTGCAGTGTAATTGTTTTCATTGCCGCCTCCTAAAAAATAAAATACTTAATATAGTTTAACAAATTTTATCTGTAATAGCAAGAGAACAAGCTATTTATCTGCCTAAGGGCAGATAAATAGTTTACAGTTGAGGGCGGCACATTCGCTCATCCGCCATTTTGGCGAAGCCAATATGGCAGGCAATACATTCGTGCTTGTTCCGCCCACAACTATTCACTCTTCACTATTCTCTATTCACTGCGTGAAAGGCACTT
>ONWY01000101.1 GCA_900321665.1 uncultured Eubacteriales bacterium | reverse complement strand
TGGTTTTGGTCTCATCAAGGGAAACTCGGTAAAAAGAAAGCCATTATTGCTGTTTCAAGAAAAATTTTAGCATTAGCCTACTACTTAATTGTTACAAATCAACTATATGATAATGAAGTCGCCATGCGACCTTATCTAAACTAATCTAAATTTTCCAATATTCTTAATTCAGCTCATTTTATGGGCTTTGTTTTGATGCGATTTTTTATGTTTAAACACATAAGGTTTTCACGCTAACCGTCCCCTCACTTTTCACTATTGACTTAACATAGTTGGTCTGTGCACACCCTGTGCACCCCGCCTATGCACGCTCTTTCCTTTTTATATGTAAATACAACAAAATACTTACAATCATACCAATTACTGCGAAAACAACTGCCGGGATAAAGAACAAAAACCGTGTCTGTTTGATTTGTTCGTTTTTTTTAATCATTTCAGAATTTACATTATAAACAATGGTCTCTTTTCCCTGCATATTGGTAAATGTTAAAATGCTTTCTTCATCTGTCAGTTTTATTTTACCTTTTTCTAATTCTGAACTAAGTTTATAAGTTCCGTGTTCATTACTTTTTTCTTTTTTTAAATGTAAATACGATGAAGCATCTGTTGATTCAACAGCACTGTTATCCACCTCAGCTGCTCCAACAAATTTACCGGAAAAATCATAGAAAAATAAATCGCCATCACGCACGGTATATAGATTAAATTTTTCAAGATCTGTCTTGTTTAACTCAACCCAATACTCGCCGGTATTCACTTTGAAAGTGAAGCTGCAAATCCACTCACCGTTATACTTATAAATATTAACAGCTTGTGGCGAAGACAGACATATTGCAACATATTTTTCATTGATATCAAAGTTTTTAATCGATTCGCCCATCACCTCATTCTCAATCTTTTGCAAATTTAGTCGCGTAGCTCTTTCCAGTTGTTTTTTGCTACTTATATCAACAGTTTTAAAAGAAGTGTTCATTGCACCTGCACTCATTGATAGAATAAATGCAATAACAATCAGTATCAGCGGGCATAATAAGGGCATAATAATTTTTTCATATTTACCACTCCATTATTTTGTTATAAGTATTAGAGGCAAAATCATAGATATCCCTTCAGGGGACGATCCCCTGTGCACAAGTTTTGACGATTGACAAGGCAAAAATGGCAGTATACGGTTAAAGACAAAAGTAAACCGCCGATAAAGAAAACAAATCAGCTAAATATAAACTGCTATGCTTATGCATGTGTATGTTCATCTAATGTCAGCGCAAAGCTTGGCAGGAAGTGCTCGATATAGTAGCGCACCTCGGGCAAGGTGATGGCATTCACCTTTTTTTCAATGCCCTTTTTGGCACCGGAAAATTCGCGGTTGCCGCTTTTTTCCTCCTCAATGCACTTAATCAGCGCATTGATGGTATCTGCCGCCTTCACAATTTGCCACAGGTAGTCATCCTCCTCGCGCTTGGTTAAGACCGATTCGTAAGAGGTGCGCAGCTGCTCGGGGAGCATCTCAAGCAGGCGGCTGACAGAGGTTTTTTCCACCTCGTCATATGCCCTTTTGGTTTGGGTATTGTAATATTTTACCGGAGTGGGCAGGTCGCCGGTCAAAATCTCCGGCGCATCGTGATACAGCGCAAGCACCGCGGCTCTGTCGGCATTTACATTGCCGCCAAAGACATCGTTTTTAATCGTGGCAATCGCATGCGCCGTGACCGCCACATCAAAGGAATGCTCGCTTAGGTTTTCATAGCGCGTGTTGCGCATCAAGCCCCAGCGGTTGATATATTTCATCCTGGAAATGATGGCAAAAAAGTGTTTTTTCATGATAGTATCCTTTGATAATGTAAATTCTAATTTAGCGGAGCTAAATTAGAATTTACAGTTGTTTGTTGCACTCACAGTTATTCACTTCGCTCATAAGAACCCGACCAACTAACCAAATCAAAGATTTGGAGTTGGTACCCGGAACCTTGACGTTCGCAAGGCTATGCCTTGCTCGGCTAATGTTGCAAGATAAACTTGCAGTTGCTCGCGTTGCTCGCAGTTAAAGGAAAAATTAACTGCAAACAATAGTTTGCAACTGTGAAGCGTAGCGAAACAACTGTCGGTTTACCGACAACTACGAGTGATAACGAGTAACTCTAATTTAGCAGATGTACTCTGCTGAATTAGAGCTGTATCTCTCCCGCGTAATCAATCGTGCCGGTGTAGTACAGCGAGCCTGCCACAATGAGCGCGAGAACCACGGCAAAGATGATATAAACCCATTTCTTTTGCAGGGTAAAATCAAGGCTGATTTTCCTTAATATCAGCCAATACAGCGCAAGCATCGCAAGCAGGGTAATGATGGCAGAGGGAATGGAGGTGATAAAGTGCGTGTCAAAAATCAGCGTGCCGACTAAAATCAGCGCAATCCAAATCGCAAATACCCACGCATGCTTTAAAAAGTAGTAGAGCACACTGCGATAGGTCACTTCCTTATTGCCGCCGGCGCGAAAGCCTGCAAACAAAAATAAAGAGGTGGTAATCCAATTGATATATAGCGCGATTGTGCTCACAATCAGCGAGATAATACCGGTGATGACACTCAGTGTTGTCCTCGCTTCCTCGTACCCTTCAAAGAAATTTTCGGGGGCTTTGAAAATGATGGTCATCACAAGCCCTACCGAAAGCAGGGAAATGCCAATCCATATTAAAAAGCTGATACCAAGCTTAAAGGAGTGCTTGATTTCAATCTCATCTTCATATGCTTTTTTTGCCATAATGCTCTCCTATCCAACAATTTTTGCCGCAATGAGCGGTGTTAAAAACGCTTCCACCAGCGCCGCAATCAGCACCAGGGCAAAGATGATGATGCCGCTTTTGAGCAAATTCATCAGCACGGCGCGCAGGCCGTCCTTTTGCCCGGCGATATATTTTCTTAAAACCGAAAACAGCTTTAGCCCGCATGCGCAGGAAATGAGCAGTGCGGGAATCTCAAAAATGCAGTGCGGGAGCAGCAGCGCAAGGTATTGCAGGGTGCTGCCGCCGAAAAAGCGGAAGGCAACGCCCGCCACACCGATACTGCCTGCATCAAACATCAGCATCGGCACGCTGAGAATGCCGCAGCCTGCCGCGCAGACAACGCAGTGCAGCAGGTTGTTAAAAAACAGCGAAAAGAAGCTCTCGCCCTGATATAAATCCTCCATACTGCCCGCCTCCAGCGAGCCGGAAAACAGGGAGCCGATGCCGAAATAGCACAGCGCCCATACCGCGCAGAATATGACGGCGGAGATAATCAGATATTTTCTATCCTTTTTTTTGAGAAACCAAAGCATCAGTTATATACATCCTGTTTTTCAAAAGCAATGATGGAGCCTGCCGTGAACAGCACTGCCCAAATTGCCGTCGCTACCAGGGCGACTGCCAAATCCTTTGTCGTGCGCGAGGTGGGGGAAAGCAGCAGGTAGTTATCCACCAGGTTAAAGAAGGTGTACTGCCACACCGGGTTGCCGGTGATTTTATCGCTTGTGACCACCATCGGGATTAAGAAAAAGGCAACGGGTGCCATAATGGTGACCACCACATTTTTAAATAATACCGAAATAAAGCTGATACCGAGCGCTACCATAAAGGTGCTCAGCACACTGATGCCGAAGAGCAGCAGCAGCCTTGCCGTCGCGTTCATCGTGGTCAGCGTATCGCCGAATTTTACTTCCTTCATGCAGCCGAAGGGCTCGGGATTGCTCTTGCCGACTATCATAAAGTAAACCACACTCTCAATAGCGCACAAGAAGGCGGTAACGAGCATAAATTCAATAATAACCGTTAAGATACATAATAGCTTTGCTATGATGATTTCGCTGCGCTTGTGCGGCGATAAGAGGCTGATTTTGATGGTGCTGTTATTGTATTCCTTCGCAATGACAGCGGAGATAATCACGGCAATGAAAATCATAAACATGCCCATGTAGCCGTTGGCATAGGCATTTTCAATAAAGGAGGGGATACCGAAACCGGAATTGATATTGTTTTCAATTTCATACTTCGCTCTTTCCTTATCGTAGGTAAAGATTTCGCCGGCACGAATGCTTTCGTATGCCGCCCTGTCCTCCTCGCTCATCGCGGCGAGCTGCTCGGGAGTGGCGCCGTCTCTTAAAATGGTCTGCCACTCGATTTGCTTGGTGTATTCTTCCTTTTCCTCCTCGGTCATCTCGCTCATGATTTTTTGCTGCTCCGCTTCGGAGGGAACGGTTGCCGGGGTCAGGAAGGCATCGGCATGCACATAGTTAATCGCTAAGCAAATGAGCACAAATACCGCCATGCACACCCAAAGTGCCGCAGAGCGGTGAATTTTTTTCATTTCAAATCGGTATAACTTAAACATGACGATTGCCTCCCTTCGCATCGGTAATTCTAAAGAAGGCTTCCTCCAGACTTTCGCCTTCGTTTGGGGTGATATCGACCGTGGAGCCGTCTAATATCATAATACATTCATCGCAGTCCTCCTCAATCTCTTTGAGAATGTGGGAGGAAATGAGGATGGAGGTCCCTTTCTCGGCAAGCTTCGGGAAGAGCTGGTGCAGCTCGCGGATGCCGATAGGGTCTAAGCCGTTGAGCGGCTCATCCAAAATCAAAATCTTCGGGCGGTTAATGAGCGCGAGCGCAATGCCCAAGCGCTGCTGCATGCCCAGCGAATAGGTGCGCGCTTTATTATCAATATAATCCGCCATGTCGAGCAGTGCGATGATTTCCTCGATATAATCATCATCCGCATCCTCGCTGATGTCGGCGGCTAAGTACAGATTATCTCTGCCGGTAAAGTCCTTGTAAAAGCTTGGCTTTTCGATAATGCCGGCAATCTTGCCCATTGCCTTTTTGCGCTCGTTTGCCACATCGTAGCCGCAGATGCGCACACTGCCGTTATCGGGGCTAATCAGCCCCATAATCATTCTCATGGTTGTGGTTTTGCCTGCACCGTTGGGGCCGACAAAGCCGACAATCTTACCTTCTTCAATCTGAAAACTGACACCGCTGACAATGTGCTTGCCTTTAATGGTCTTTGTCAGGTTTTTCACTTCAAGACATACTGCCATGTTATTCTCCCATCCTTCAAGCTTGTATGCTTTTCACAAAGCCGCTGTGCCGGTATCAGCCCAGCACGAGGGCTTGTGTAATGCTTTGTGTATATTTGTTGATATATTTTACCTGCTGCTCTAAGCCGATATACCAGCTGAATATCAGGATAATCAGCACCGGCAGGGTGATAAAGAGCGACAAGAAGGCATAGCGCGAGTCAAGCAGCGCTTGGAAGCCTACGCCGATAATAATCGCGATACCGTAAACAAACAGGCGCTTAATAAAGTCTAACACCATATTAACAGCCGCTTTGCGCTTGCCGTTTTTGATGATTTTCATTTTGGTGGTCACCAGGTTGCGGTTGAGGATAATTGCCATCACAAAGGCATAGCACAGGTACAGCAGGAACCACAGCCCCATTTGCTTGAAGCTGATACCGCCGCCCCAAAAGTGCAAATACAGGCTCATCGGGATAAAGAAAACCACACAGGCAATGAGCACCACAATATCTTTAGAGAGCAGGATATATTTGCGCGGCACCGGGGAAAGCAGGGTGACCCAGGCGCTGTAGGAATCGCCCGCAAACGGGCGCGAGAGCACATTGGAGTAGATTTGGATGATGACACCGACATAGCAAAGCGCGATAAACTCGTGGTTTAAGTACGCGGGCAAATCCAGCTTTGCCTGGTACTTGGTCATAAACCAGGCGATGAGCACCCAAATGGCAATGCTGACACACAGCCCGATATTGCTGTGGAGCATCACACGGTAGTCCTTCATAATCAGCTGCTTGAGTGCACCACCGGGCAGCGCGTTGATGATTTTAACAATGATGTTGGAGGTCGAGACCGCCGCGGAATCGTGGCGAAAGCGCTCTAAAAGCTTGCGCGGGATTTTGAGAATGAGCGCATAGCCGCCAATGCTCAGTGCCAGGGCAATCAACCCCATGTACCAATGCGAATGCAGGGGGTTATACGACCAAAAGATAATGGTGTAGTATTTCCCGAAAAAGAAGGGCAACACCGCCATTGCGGCGGCAATGACAATGAAAATCTTATTAAACAGATTGCTTTTGCCTGCCTTCTCCCTCCACAGCTGCACATCCTCAAACACAATCAGGTAGGCGGCGGTCATGCTCAAAACGCCGATAATGTGCAGCGGGTCTTTAAAAAAGCGCGGGTAGGAGAGCACAATGCTCGCGATAAAAAAGGCGGTTGCCACAAAGGAGGAGGGGTTTAAAAAGCGCCTGACGGTGCGCAAAAACAGCACCTCGCGCGCGCTGACCGGGTATTGCGCCATCGAGGTATAGTCGGTAATCTCCTTCTCGCCGGAGACAAGCAGGGCAATGACCTCAAAAAATACCGCAAAGTGGATATACCAGCCGATGCCGAAATGCATAATGACTCGAAAGTAAAACAGCAAAAACGGCACGACAATCGGGATTAAATTGAGCAGCCAATTCACCAAAAGCCCGCCCACACCGTGGTCGCGCAGCGGCGCGCGGAAGGATTCGATGATGCCGATATCGACAACGGCTTTAATCTTCCGCTTCATCTTCTTCCTCCGCTATTTCTTCCTCGTGGGCGACATTGAGAGAGTTGACAAGCTCGAAAAATTCCTCCTCAAGCGAGCCGTCAAGCTCGCCGATTGCCCTTTCCAAGACAATTTCGCCCTTATTCATCAGGATGAATTTATTGCAAATGTTTTGCACTGTATCCAAAACATGGCTCGACATAATCACGGCGCCGCCCTGCTCCAGGTATTGCTGCAAAATCTCTTTCATTTTGTGCTGCGAAATGGGGTCAACACTTTCAAACGGCTCATCGAGCACCAGCAGCTCGGGGTGGTGGAGCACTGCCGCGGCAAAAGCGGTTTTCTTTTTCATACCGGTGGAGAGCTTTTTGATGCTCTTTTTCTTCCACTCGGTCATCTCCAGGCGCTCAAAGAGCTTGCTCATGCGGTTTGCGGTGGTGGTTTCATCAATACCGTACATCGCGGCAAGGAACTTGAGCAGCTCCTCGGGAGAAAACATTTCATAGGTCGCAAGCTCGCTGGGCATATAGCCGATTTTTCGCCGGACATCGGCATGAAAGCCCTCCACACCGCTGCCGTCCACGAGCACCTCGCCGCTGTCGGCAGCCAAGATGCCGACCATGGTATTCATCAAGGTCGTCTTGCCGGCACCGTTGGGGCCAATCAGCCCGATAAAGTCGCCTTGCTTAATGGTGAAGGAAACACTGTTAAGCGCGTTAAATTTTCCGTAAGAGTGGGATAGGTTTTTAATCTCAATCATATCGTTTCTCCGCAATGGGCGAAATGTCGCCTAAGGATAAATTATCCCTATTATATTAATATAATAATTATACTATTTCATCATTAGCTTTTCAAGAATTAAAAACATTTTATGCAACTTAAACATGAATAGGCGGTAAGGTTTGGGTAGTTTTACAAATTCTAATTTATCTGCCTGTAGGCAGATAAATTAGCAACCTTTTAACGGCTCCCCTTGTGAGGGGAGCTGTCTTGCGTTAGCAAGACTGAGGGGTAG
>ONWY01000236.1 GCA_900321665.1 uncultured Eubacteriales bacterium | reverse complement strand
TTGATGCTTACATCATGTTTATTGCTCAGTGCCGCAATTTGGTATTCAATATCATCCTCACCGATGTTTTCGGCAATCTCTGCGGCAACCTGCTTGGTTTCATACACCTTGACCGCTTTATAAAAACTGTTTAAAAACACGGTTTGAAACAGCCAAAGCAGCATAAGGATAATGAGCATAATCGCAGACAGCGCCGCGAAGATACGCCACTTGAGCGATAATTTTTTCTTACTCTTCAAAGCGGTAGCCCACCCCTCTGAGAGTGACAATGCAATCTCTGTAATCCCCTAAGCTTTTGCGCAGTAATTTAATATGGGTATCGAGCGTGCGGTCGTCGCCGTAAAAATCATAGCCCCAAATTTCGCTCAAGAGCTTTTCTCGCGTCAGCGCGATACCCTTGTTGCGAATGAAATAAAACAACAGCTCGTATTCCTTCGGCGTCATTTCCACCTTTTTGCCGGCAATGCTGACACTGTGAGCAGTGAAATCCACCATCAACCCTTCGTGCTCGTAGACCTCTCGCTGCACCTCGGCTTTGCCTTTTGCGCTGCGTGCCAACACGGCGGCGATGCGCATCATCAGCTCCTTGCCGGAAAAAGGTTTTGTCACATAATCATCAATACCCAGCTCGAAGCCGTGAATTTTATCATATTCCTCGCCGCGCGCGGAAAGCATAATTACCGGCACATCGGAAAATTTGCGGATTTCCTTGACTGCCGAAAAGCCGTCAAGCTCCGGCATCATCACATCCATAATAATAATATCGTACGCGCTCTGGCGGCATTTGATGACCGCCTCCATACCGTCTGCCGCCTCCTCGCTTTCATAGCCTTCAAAATCGGCATATTTTTTCACCAACAAGCGAATTGCCGGCTCATCATCTACTATCAAGAGCTTCATTGTGATTCTCCTTTTTTATTTTCGATACCATTATAATACAGAATGAATGTGAAAACAATCTGAAAATAGGCTGATGTTTTTTTGAGAGAGCGTGCAGGTTTGACTTTGTGCGGGCAATTATGGTAAACTTAAAAATATGCAAGAAATAAAAATTATCTATTCAAACCGAAAAACACTGTCTTTGGAAGTGGATGCTCAAAAGGGCGTGGTTGTGCGCGCCCCGCGGCGCGCGAGTCGCAAGGAAATAGAGCGCTTTGTTGCCTCTCATGAGCAGTGGATTTGCCGCGCGCAGGAAAAAGTGCGGCTCAGGGAGCAAAACCGCCCGCTTTACCCCGAAGGCGAAGCGGAAATCGCGCGCCTTAAGGCACAGGCGGCACAGGTGTTGCCTGCGCGCACGGCGTATTACGCGGAACTGCTCGGCGTACAACCGACCAAGGTCGGCATCACGAGAGCCAAAAAGCGCTTCGGCTCCTGCTCCGGGAAAAATGCCATCAATTATTCCTGTTTTTTAATGCTGTATTCGCCGCGCGCGATAGATTATGTGGTGGTGCACGAGCTGTGCCACATTCGGCACAAAAATCATTCGCGGGCATTTTATGCCATGATAGAAAGCATCATGCCTGATTATAAACAAAGAGAAAAGGAGCTAAAAGGATATGACTTTTCTGAAGTTAAATAAAAAAAGGTATCTCTATATCGCCTTAGCGGTCATTGCCGTGTTTCTGTTTTTCAGATATTGGGATAATATTGCGGGCTTTATCGGCGGTGTTTACAATGCGCTGATACCTGTGATTGTCGGCGCGATTATCGCATACATTATCAATATTTTGATGAACTTTTACGAGCGCCATTATTTTGTTAAGAAAAACCCGCCCTTTGCCCAAAAGACAAGAAAGGCGGTTTGCTTAATCGGTGCCATTTTAACGATTTTGGTGATTGTAGCGCTGATTATCAGCTTGATTGTGCCGCAGCTCATCAGCTGCATTAAGCTTATTGTGCAAAAGATGCCGCAAGCCGTGGAGGTGATAGCGGATAAAGTGGAGAATTGGGCGTGGTTACCGGAGGCAGTCCAAGGCAAAGTGGCGGAATATGCCGAAAAGCTGCTGCATTTGGATTGGTCGCTGATTATGAGCAAGGTGACAGGCTTCCTGAAAACCGGCTTGGCAAACACCGCCGGCGGCATTACGAGCATTCTCTCCTCCACTGCTTCTGTTGTAGTGGCGGTGATTGTGGGTATTATTTTCTCCATCTATTTCCTTTTGGATGGGCGCAATATTTCCGACTACTGGGGAAGGGTCCTTCACGTTTTTGCCAGTGATACATCAGAGAAAAGACTGGCCGAGCTGGCCAAGGATGCGGACCGGGTCTTCTCCGGATACCTTCGGGGTCAGGTACTGGATGCTCTTGTATGCATGATCCTCACCACCGTTGTTCTTCTCATCGTGGGTGCCCCCAACGCCATCCTGGTGGGCCTGATGGTAGGCTTTGGTAATCTGATTCCCTACATGGGACCCATCTTCGGCTATGCCACCATGCTGGTGGTCTGCCTGCCCTCCGGCAACTTCGAGAAGCTGATCATCGGAATCATCTGTATTGCCGTTATCATGTTCGTAGATGGCAATATCATCAATCCGAAGCTTTTAAGTGATAACGTGTCCGTTCATCCACTTCTGGTGGTTGCCGCCCTCATCGGTGGAGGCGCCATCGGCGGTCTTCTCGGTATGCTTCTTGCGGTTCCCGTATCCGCTTTCCTGAAGCTGCAACTGGATAAGATCATCGATGAAGTTGAAAAGAATGGCAGGAAAAAGGCAAAAAACTAAGTTTTTTTTGTGATAGCATATTGTCATTGTCGTTTTTTTATCAGTTTTACTTGAAAAAGGAATAGATTATGCGTTACATGAAA
>ONWY01000181.1 GCA_900321665.1 uncultured Eubacteriales bacterium | reverse complement strand
TCTTCGATGATTTTGACAAAGACCGCGTCACCGAACGCATCCGCATGAGGAACCCAGAATGCGATATCATCTTCATTTCCGCCAAAACAGGGCTGCGGCTCGACCGCTTGTTTGAGCTGATTACCTTTGTGGATAACCAAAATGCGATGCGTATCAGCACCGGCAAGCTTAACGATGTGCTTGCGGATGCCGAGGCGCGCGTGCAGCCGCCGACCGATAAGGGCAGGAGGCTGAAAATTTACTATATGACACAAGCATCCACCAGACCGCCGACATTTGTCTGCTTTGTCAACCGCGCCGATTTGTTTCATTATTCCTATCAGCGTTATATTGAAAACCAAATCCGCGATGTTTTCGGTTTGGAGGGAACACCTGTGCGCTTTGTGATTCGAGAGCGTGGTCACGATAAAAAATAATTCATCACTTTAGGAGGATACATATGGCTTGGGAAGTGAAAGGGGATTTAATTAAAACCAGATGGGCAAAGGATGTTGACCCCGAAAATGTCTTGCCCGAATACCCCACACCGCAATTTGAAAGAACACAGTGGCAAAACCTCAACGGTCTTTGGGAATACGGTATTGTGCCCAAGGAGCAGCGGGACTGCACTGCATTTGATGGCGAGATTTTGGTGCCCTTCGGTGTGGAATCGCCGCTGTCGGGCGTTATGCGCGTGCTCACCGAGAAGGATAAGCTTTGGTACCGCCGCAGCCTGGAAATTCCCGAGGCTTGGACAGGCAAAAGAATTTTGCTCCACTTTGGCGCGATAGATTGGGAGAGCGAAATCTATGTCAACGGCAAGAGCCTTTGCATGCACAAAGGCGGCTACACGCCCATCACGGTGGATATTACCGATGCGCTGCAGGCGGGCAGCAATGAGTTAAAGGTTGCGGTCTTTGACCCGACTGACCATGGCTGGCAGGATAGGGGTAAGCAATCCCTGGTGACCCACGGCTTTTGGTACCAGCCGACCTCCGGCATTTGGCAGACCGTGTGGATGGAACCGGTGAACCCGACCCACCTCAAGAGCTTTAAGATGGTGCCCGATATTGATAACGGCAATATCGCTTTCCGCACCGAGATTGCCAATAAAACCATCAACACCTCCACCACGGTAGAGGTTTACGATGCCGGCAAGGTCGTGGCAACGGCTACCTCAAAGCTGGATGATTTTAATGTTGTGTTAAACGATATGCAGCTTTGGTCGCCGGAAAACCCCTTCCTTTATGATGTTAAAATCACCATTAACGAGGGCGAAGCGCCTTGCGATGAGGTCAAGAGCTATGTCGGCATGCGCAAGTTTTCCATGGAAAACGACAAAAACGGCACCCCGCGCCTGTTTTTAAATAATAAACCTTATTTTATGAACGGTTTGCTTGACCAGGGCTTCTGGCCGGACGGTATCTACACCCAGCCGACCGATGAAGCGCTGATTTACGACATTCAAACCATGAAAGACCTCGGCTTTAATATGCTGCGCAAGCATATCAAGACCGAGTGCGCCCGCTGGTATTACCACTGCGATAAAATCGGCATGCTCGTTTGGCAGGATATGGTTTCCGGCGGTAAAGAGGTCGGGCTGTTCTATGCCGGCATTAAGCCGAATATTCAAACCCACCTCGGCTTAAAAAATAAGTTTAAGGATAATACCCAAAAGGCGTACAATAAATTGAGCAGAAACGAAAAGGAGTGGCGCGACCAGCACGAAGTCGAGAGCTACGAGATGATGGATGCGCTCTTTAATGTGACAAGCCTTTGCTGTTGGGTGCCCTTCAACGAGGCTTGGGGGCAGTTTGATGCCGCGCGCGTTGCCAAGGCTGTGAAGAAGTATGACCCCTCGAGGCTGGTGGACCACGCCAGCGGTTGGTATGACCAATTTGAGGGCGATATGCGCAGCACGCATATTTACATTATGCCTTTGAAGATTCACCGCCCCGACCACAGAGCGTATGTTATCTCGGAGTTTGGCGGCTATTCCTTAAAGACACCGGGCCACACCTGGTGCCCGAAGGATGCCTTCGGCTACAGAATGTTTAAGACACCCGAGCAGTTGACCAAAAAGCTCGAGCAGCTGTTCCGTGACCAGCTGCTGCCGCTCATTTCCAAAGGCTTGAGCGCTGTGGTCTACACTGAGGTTTCCGATGTGGAAAACGAGGTAAACGGTCTGTTGACCTATGACAGAGACCGCATTAAGCCCAAGGCAGAGAGGGTGAAGATGTTTAACCGCCTCATTGCAGAGGAATACGAGCGCCTTGGTCTGTTGGAAGACCCGGCACCGAAAAACGAAGCATAATCGTGAAAAGCTGCCTTGCAAAAGGCAGCTTTTTTGCGCGCATAGAGGCAAGCCGCACCGGGCTATGAATCATTTTAAGCAAAAAAATAAACCTACTGCATTGCAGTAGGTGATATTTTTGATTGCTTAGGCTCTTTCAACCTTGCCTGAACGAAGGCAGCGAGTGCAAACGTAAACTCTCTTCGGTGAGCCGTCAACGATAGCTTTTACACGCTTAATATTCGGTTTCCAGGTTCTGTTTGAACGCCTGTGAGAGTGTGAAACTTTAATGCCGAAAGACACACCTTTGCCGCAATATTCACATTTTGCCATGTGCCTGCACCTCCTTAAGTAATTTTATGACTGAAATATATTATCATAAAAGGGGATAAAAAGCAAGAACTTTTTTAAAGAATTTGCAAAGAATACGAAAAAACGGATTATTTTATCGAAAATCGAACTTTTGTTCGATTTTGGCTTGACTTTGGCTTGGCGCTAAGATATAATAAATGTATCAAAACAGA
This sequence comes from uncultured Eubacteriales bacterium, assembly GCA_900321665.1. Lineage (GTDB taxonomy): Bacteria > Bacillota > Clostridia > Oscillospirales > Acutalibacteraceae > RUG714. The sequence goes on along the minus strand of ONWY01000181.1, from coordinate 753 downwards.
CAAGGAGTGCGTTATGGCATCAGATAAAGAAAAGGCGATTCAAACCGCCATTGACCAAATAGAGAAGAAATTCGGCAAGGGCTCGATTATCAAGCTCGGCAATACCGCTGCATTAGATGTGGAGTCCGTTTCCACCGGCTCTTTGGGCTTAGATGTGGCAACCGGTATCGGCGGGCTTCCCAGGGGCAGAATTATTGAGATTTACGGCCCCGAGTCCTCGGGTAAAACCACCCTGGCGCTTCACGCCGTAGCCGAGGTGCAAAAGAAGGGCGGCACCGCCGCATTTGTGGATGCCGAGCATGCTTTAGACCCGCTTTATGCCAAAAATTTGGGTGTTGATGTCGATTCCTTGCTTGTTTCCCAGCCGGATGACGGCGAGCAGGGCTTGGCGATTGCCGAGGCACTCGCGCGCTCGGGTGCGGTGGAGATTATTATTATCGACTCCGTGGCAGCGCTCGTTCCCAGAAGCGAGATTGAGGGCGAGATGGGTGACAGCCATGTCGGGCAGCATGCGCGCCTGATGTCGCAGGCACTGCGCAAGCTCGCCGGTATTATTGCTAAGACCAATTGCATTATCATCTTCATTAACCAGCTGCGCGAGAAAATCGGCGTGATGTACGGTAACCCCGAGACCACCACCGGCGGCAGGGCACTGAAGTTCTATGCCTCTATGAGAATTGATGTGCGCAGAATTGAGCAAATCAAGGTCGCCGGCGCAGGCGGGCAGACCTTTGTCGGCTCGCGCACCCGTGC
>ONWY01000263.1 GCA_900321665.1 uncultured Eubacteriales bacterium | reverse complement strand
AGAAAAAAAAATTGAGATAAAAAATGTAGACGGGCAAAAAAACCTGCTCTTTGCCGTCACCTCGCCGAGCGAAAACGAGGTCTATAACATCTTTATGGTCTCGGTGAATATGACCGAGAATAAGACCGCGTTTCTCTCCGTACCTGTCAATACGGTCGACAGCAGCAATAAAACCCTGCAAGAGGAATTTAAGCTCGGCGGCATTTCGCAAATCGAGTATGTACTCGAGCGGATGTTTGAGATTGATTTCAGCGCCTACGCGAGCGCCACGCAAAACGGCTACAAATTCTTTTTAACAGAGCTTGGCAAGGGCGTGCAGTTCAATGTGCCGCAAAGCCTGCAATTTTCCACCACCAATTATACCGTTTCTCTCGCTGCGGGAGAGCAGGAGCTGAGCTTTGATACCTTTGTGAAGCTGATGCTCTTTGATGCGTGGGACGGCGGCGCGGATGCCACCTATACCATGCAGGCAAAGCTCCTGCAAGCGTGCTACGAGCAATATATGAAGCCGAAGTACATCACAAGAGATGTTGACAAATTCACCTACAAAATGACCTATATCAAAAGTGATATTTCCTCGGAGGACTATGTCAACGACTTAGATGCGCTGGAATATATCGCGGCGACCGATTTTGCGCTTGATACCCTGACCCCGGCGGGCAGCTTCAGCGGCAAAGGGGAAAGCGCGCGCTTCAGCTTTTCCAAAAAAGGCATCGCGCAGGTGCACGATACCTTTACCTTAGCACCGGCACAAGAATAGCGGCGCTGATTGCCGCGCCGATGGCGGCGGCTACTGCAAGCAGCAGCCTTTGGCGCACCGCTGCGCGGCGCATTTTCGGCGGTTGCGCTTCTCGATGAGCCACCTGCTCTTGCGCTTCCTTGAGCAGCTTTGCCCCCGAGAGCGAGGTAAACTCCGGCTTGACAACAAACAAAATTCTTTCAAAATAGCGGCTTTCCGGCTTATTGACCTCCAGAACCTGGCGGTTGACTCCTTTTAACATAGGCAATTCTCCTTATAGGGTATGGCATATCTACCATTATTATGCCGATGGAAGGCTGAAATTATGCGCTGTACATCGCTTTCAACAATGAATGTTGAAAACTTTGTTTAAATTGTTGAAAACTTGCTGCCCTAAAGCCTGTTATCGCCCCAAATCGGCACTTTTTCAACATTGTGCGACAAAATATCACTGTTGATAACTCTATCCCCCGGCGCAATTTGCAAAAAAATGAGCCGGAGGAAAAATTTCGTCATTTTGTATATTGTATTATTGTAAATAATATTATATAATTAACTAAATTAAATAATAAAGGAGAAACACTATGCCACTTGTAACAACAAAAGAAATGTTTGAAAAGGCGTACAAAGGCGGTTATGCCATCGGCGCTTTTAATATCAATAACATGGAGATTATTCAGGGCATCACCAGAGCAGCTAAAAAATTAAATGCTCCCGTTATCCTGCAGTGCTCCGCAGGCGCCAGAAAGTATGCTTCCCACAATTACCTCGTTGCCATGGTAAAGGCAGCTGCCGAGGAAACAGGGCTTCCGATTGCGCTGCACCTTGACCACGGCCCGGATTTTGAAACCTGCAAATCCTGCATTGACGGCGGCTTCACCTCCGTGATGATTGACGGCTCCTCGCTGCCCTACGAGGAAAACATCGCCTTAACCAAAAAGGTAGTGGATTATGCGCATGCCCACGGCGTGACAGTCGAAGGCGAGCTCGGCACCCTTGCCGGTGTGGAGGACGATGTCAATGTTTCCGCCGAGGATGCTTCCTATACCAAGCCCGAGCAGGTAGAGGATTTTGTCACCAGAACCGGTGTGGATTCTCTTGCCATTGCCATCGGCACCAGCCACGGCGCCTACAAATTCAAGCCCGGTCAAAAGCCGCAGCTGAGATTTGACATTTTGGAAGAGATTGAAAAGAGACTTCCCGGTTTCCCGATTGTGCTCCACGGCGCAAGCAGTGTCAACCAAGACCATATCAAGATTATCAACGAATTTGGCGGCGAAATGCCCGATGCTATCGGTATCCCCGAGGATATGCTCCGCAAGGCGGCAGGCATGGCAGTGTGCAAGGTGAATGTGGACTCCGATATCCGCATCGCGATGACCGCAGCGCTCAGAAAGCACTTCAGCGAAAACCCGACCCACTTTGACCCGAGGCAGTACCTGACCCCGGCAAGAGACCTGATTCAAGAAGTGGTAGAGCACAAAATTGATGTTGTCTTCGGTTCCACCGGAGCGGCAGAATAAAACCAAACAACCTTTTATCGCCTCCCTATGCCAAGGGAGGCGTTTTTTAATAAGGCGGCTGGCGGTTGGCGGTCGGTCGCCTTTGGCGACAGCTCCCCTCATCAAGGGGCGCCGAGAAGAGGTTAAATTGAACATCATATTTACATCCATCGTAAATAGAGCGCAGCGGAACGGGCGAGGGTGTTCCCTCCCGCAATTTTTGCGAAGCAAAACATCTTTGCACACAGTGCAACTTCATTTGCGCTATAGCGCAACATCGTTTGCCGCAGGCAACAGCAGTCGGCAGTCGGCGGTCAGCTGTCAGCAGTCGGCTTTATCTACCCCTCAGTCGCCTTTGGCGACAGCTCCTCGCCTTTGGCGACAGCTCCCCTCATCAAGGGGCGCCGAGAAGAGGTTAAATTGAACATCATATTTACATCCATCGTAAATAGAGCGCAGCGGAACGGGTGAGGGTGCCCCTCCCACCACTCTTCTCTCTTCTCTCTTATCTTTTATCTAAAAAAAGGCTCTGAGCTTTCGCTCAGAGCCTTAGTGCTAAGCTTAATTATGCACCAAAGAATGCGCTTGCCTGAACGCTGTAGAGATACAGAGCTCTTGCAAGGTTTGCATAATTGGTATTAGCAGAGCCTGCGATTGCCTTCGCAATGTTGATTGCGGAAAGCTCTACCACACCTGCGCTTGTGTTAACGGTAATCACATTGTCGAGGTTACCGGAAGCGATGCCTGTGATGTTGATGCAGTTTCTGCCACTCTTGGTGGTAGTCTCTGCCTTCACAGCGTCTGCACCCTTAGTGGAATCGA
>ONWY01000146.1 GCA_900321665.1 uncultured Eubacteriales bacterium | reverse complement strand
CGGCGGCAGATATTATCAAAATCGCGATGATTAAGGTATATCACCGCCTAAAGGCGGAAAAGCTGAAATCAAAGCTTATCCTGCAAGTGCACGATGAGCTGATTATTGAAGCGAGCGATGATGAAAGCGACTATGTAAAAACGCTGCTCAAGGAAGAAATGGAAAACGCCTGCGCCATGCGCGTGAAGTTAAAGGCGGATGTCGGATGCGGCAAGACCTGGTACAGTGCAAAGGCATGAGAATTGAAAGTTTAACAAAAGAGCATATCCCGGCGCTTTGTGAAATGGAAAAGCAGTGCTTCGGGCAAACCGCCTGGAGCGAAGAGGGCTTTTTGAGCGAGCTTGCAAATAAGAGCAACATTTTCTTGACCGCGATTGCCGAAGGGCAGCCAATCGGCTGTGCCGCGCTGCAAAACACCGGGCAGCAGGGCTTTATCACAAAGGTGATGGTTAGCACCGCTAATCGCCGGCAAGGTTGTGCGCAAGCGCTTTTAATGCATATGGACACCGCGGCGAAGCAACGCGGCATCAAAACCATCGGCTTGGAGGTGCGCGCTTCAAATGAAGCGGCAATCGCGCTTTATCACAAGTGCGGTTATAAAGATTTAGGCATAAGGAGAAACTTTTATCGCTTTCCAAAAGAGGACGCGGTAATCATGGAAAAAGATTTATGAAAATTCTCGGTATAGAATCCTCTTGCGACGATACAGCGGCTGCTGTTGTGGAGGATGGCAGAAAGGTATTATCGAATATTGTCGCTTCTCAAGTGAAGGAGCATATTGTTTACGGCGGAGTGGTGCCCGAAATTGCTTCTCGTCTTCACGCGGAAGCCATAAGCGGCGTGGTAAAAGAAGCGCTCGATAAAGCGGGGTGCACCCTTGCCGATATTGACGCGATTGCCGTTACCTATGCGCCCGGGTTAATCGGTGCGCTGTTGGTGGGAGTCAATTTTGCGAAGGGGCTTGCTTTTAGCGCTCATAAGCCGCTCATTCCCGTGCACCACCTCAGAGGGCATATTGCGGCAAATTATGTATGCTTTGACCGGCTTGAACCGCCGTTTTTGTGCCTGGTAGTCAGCGGCGGGCATTCCCACATTGTGCTCCTTGAGGATTACACACGGTTTAAAATTATCGGCAAAACACGCGATGATGCGGCGGGCGAGTGCTTGGATAAAGCGGCGCGCAGCATGGGGCTGCCGTACCCGGGCGGGTTGAATCTCGACAAGGCGGCAGCGGGCGGCAACGACTCAGCCTTCTCTTTCCCGCACCCGCGGGTGGACGGGGCGCCGTATGATTTCTCGTTTTCCGGCTTAAAAACAAGCGTGCTGAACCTGATGCACAATGCCGCGCAAAAAGGGGAGCAGCTCAATCACAAGGATTTAGGCGCTTCCTTCTTAAGAGCAGTGACCGATTGCCTTTGCGAAAATACCTTTAAGGCGGCAAAGGATTTTAATGTAAAAAAGATTGTTCTTGCGGGCGGTGTTTCCGCCAATTCCGTTTTAAGAAAGAAAATGCAGGAGGGTGCGTCGCTGAACGGCTACGAGCTGTATTTTCCGCAGCTGCAATACTGCGGCGATAATGCGGCTATGGTTGCCGCGCAGGGCTATTATGAATACCTCGCGGGCAATCTTGCTTCGCTTTCGCTCAATGCCTATGCCACACTGCCGATTGATGAGGTGATTGGCAAATCATCATTATGAGGCGGATTTTGTGCAAAGTGTACACTACATATGCGTTTTTTTCATTTTATTTATCAAAAAAATGTATGGATTGTACAAAATTAATATAGTATAATATATGATGATTAAAAATTAATTTCTTCTGAAAGGAGAACCATTCAATGGCAAATTTAACAACCAACAAATCCATTTTAGAGTGGATTGACGAAAAGGTTGAGCTTGTAAATCCCGACAAAATTGTTTGGATTGACGGCTCCGAAGAGCAGTTAGAAGCACTCCGTGCCGAGGCTGTTCAAACAGGCGAGATGATTAAGCTTAACGAGGAAAAGCTCCCCGGCTGCTATCTTCACAGAACAAAGCCCAACGACGTAGCGCGTGTTGAGGATAGAACCCTCATCTGCACACCCACCGAGGAAGAGGCAGGCCCGACCAACCACTGGAAAGAGCCTTCCGAGTGCTACAAGATGCTCTATGATATCGCAAGAGGTACATACAAGGGCAGAACCATGTATGTTATCCCTTATTCCATGGGACCCATCGGTTCTCCTTTCTCCAAGATTGGTATTGAACTGACCGACTCTATCTATGTTGTATTAAACATGGCGATTATGACCAGAGTCGGCAAGGCTGTTTTAGATTGTCTTGGTGATAGCGATGAGTGGATTCGCGGTTTCCACGCAAAGTGCGATGTAGACCCCGAAAAGAGATGGATTGTGCAGTTCCCGCAGGATAACACCATTATTTCCGTTAACTCCGCTTACGGCGGCAACGTGCTTCTCGGTAAAAAGTGCTTTGCACTTCGTATTGCATCCTTCCTTGGCAGAAACGAGGGCTGGATGGCTGAGCACATGCTCATCTTAGGTATCGAAAACCCGCAGGGCGAAACAAAGTATGTTTGTGCAGCGTTCCCGTCTGCTTGCGGTAAGACCAACCTTGCTATGCTCATTCCGCCGGAAGGCTACAAGAAGAAGGGCTATAAAGTATTCACAGTCGGTGATGATATTGCTTGGCTCAACATCGGTCCCGATGGCAGATTGTATGCTATCAACCCCGAAAACGGTTTCTTCGGTGTTGCTCCCGGTACCAACAGCAAGTCCAACCCCAATGCGCTTGAGTGCACCAAGAAGGGCACCATTTTCACCAACGTTGCGCATAACCTTGAAGACAACACTGTTTGGTGGGAAGGTCTTACCAAGGAGCGCCCGGCAAAGGCAAACGATTGGAAGGGTAATCCCTGGCCGATTGACAGTAAAGAGAAGGGTGCTCACCCGAACTCCAGATTCACTGCGCCGACCAAGAACTGCCCCTGCCTCAGCCCCGAGTTTGAGAACCCGCAGGGTGTTCCGGTATCCGCAATCGTATTTGGCGGCCGCCGTGCAAAGCTTGCTCCGCTGGTATATCAATCAAGAGATTGGAACCACGGTGTATTCGTAGGCTCCGCGATGGCTTCCGAAACAACAGCAGCAGCTGCAGGTGCAGTCGGTGTTGTTCGTTCCGACCCGATGGCTATGCTGCCGTTCTGCGGCTACAACATGGCTGATTATTGGGGCCACTGGATTGAAATGGGCAAAAAGCTTGGCGACAAGGCTCCCAAGATTTTCAATGTAAACTGGTTCCGCAAGGATGATGAAGGTCACTTCATGTGGCCGGGCTTCGGCGATAACCTGCGTGTTCTCGATTGGATTATCAACCGCTGCGAGGGCAAGGTTGATGCAAAAGAGACTGAAATCGGTTATGTTCCGTTTGCCGAGGATATCAACCTTGAAGGTCTTGAGGATGAAGTTACTATCGATTCTCTTAATGAAATGCTCAGTGTTGACAGAGAGCTTTGGGTAGAGGATACCAAGAGAATTGAAGAGCTTTATGCAAAGTTTAACGGTCGCGTACCGGCAGAGCTTGTTGAATGCCTTGAAACTCTTAAGAAGAACGTTCAATAATCATTGATTTGATTTTAAAATCCCGATGCGATATGCATCGGGATTTTTTTATAATACCGAATAGCTTGGGTGAGTATAAAGATAGAGAAGCTGATGTGAAAGCACGGTGGTACAGAAGGTTCATTTTTGATTTATTAATTCATTGCGTTAAAAAAAGCATATTGTAAAGGTATATGCACTTGCATATTATATGTTGAAAACCTGTTGAAAATGTTCAAAACCGTGTAACAATTTTGTTAATAAGTGTGAAACATTTTGCCATAAAATGAAATTTTGTAACTTTTCACAAACATAAAAGGGGAGTTTTAAATATTTTCAACACGGTTTTGCACATTTACAAGGATAACTTATCACCATATGCTTTTTAGTAGGATTATATCCTATTTAATAGCATTTGTATATTTTCATTTTATACAAAATGTTTCATGAAACCTTTTTGCATAAAATGGTTTTTTGGAGAAATAATCTTTATTTTTGAGCAGGCTAAGGTGCAGCTTTTCTTGCGGTTCATATTATCTTTGTGTTAGCACATTGCAAAAAAAAGGGGCTGTGAAAAAACGCGATATTTTTTAATTGCGTGGCTTCACAGCCTTTGTTTTTTTGTTGAAATTCAATTTTAAAAGAAATTTAGATAT
>ONWY01000110.1 GCA_900321665.1 uncultured Eubacteriales bacterium | reverse complement strand
AATGCGCAGCATGGTTCTATCCATATCGTAGCCAAAAAACATATGGTTCATATAGTGGTCTTTTTTGTTGCGGTCAAAAAAGATTTCTTCTTTGCGGTTTTCCTTAAGGTATTCCCCTGCAGCTACAAGAAAACCGCTTGTACCGCATGCAGGGTCACAAATTACATCATCCGCTTTCGGTTCCATCAATTCCACCATCATTTTGATAATGTGGCGCGGGGTGCGGAACTGACCGTTTCTGCCCGACTGTGCAATTTTGGAGAGCAGGTATTCATAAACATCACCGCGAATATCAGCGCTTTGCATGGCATTCATCATTTCATAAACTTCATCAAGCCCGGTGACAACTTTATCAAGTAACAACGGTGTAGGAAGCTTAAAAATAGCATCACTCATATATTTTGAGTAGGCGCTGTTTTTATCGCTGTGCAATGTTTTAATAAATGGGAAAACAAGTTCTTGAACAACAGGATACATTTTGCTTGCCGGGTAATCATGAAAAACAGACCATTTCAGCTGAGAACCATTTACTTTCCTTTCGCCGATTTCTACCTCTCCGCTAAATATGCTCTCGTATGGCAAACCGAGCATTTCACTTTCTTTGGCGCGCATATTATCGGAATCATCTAAATCATGAATAAACATAAGGTATGTAATCTGCTCTATAACATCAAGAGGATTCACAAGACCGCCTGCGGCAAAATCATTCCAAATACTATCAATTTTGTTTTTTAATTCACCGGTAATCATTTATTACTCCATTTCAAACCTATAGTTTTTACTGATTTATACATTTTTTTACAAATATCATCATACCATATCTCTAAATTAATTACAATATTAAACAATATAAACACAAGATATTGTGCAAGAATAAAACGCAAAAGCGGTTTTTGGCGAACAAAAGTTTGGTATTTCTATTCATAAATTTTGAATTTTGGGTGTTGAATGAGCCAAATAGAGCGCAGCGGAACGGGTGCGGGAAGTAAAATCTTAACCTCTTACCGCCTCCCATTGTGAGGGGAGGTGCCGACATAGTCGGCGGAGGGGTAGTTATAAAATGCAAGGCTTTGCCTTGCCACCACCATTCTTCTTTCTTATTTCTTATCTAAAAAACGGCTCCCCGTAGGGAGCCGTTAAGCGGTTTTTTACACTACCCCTCAGTCGCATAAATGCGACAGCTCCCCTGACAAGGGGAGCCGTTAAGTGGTTTGTTGATTTTATTGCTTCACAGGCACATAAATGTAACTGTTATTGTCCACTACCCGCCCACCGCAAGCGGTCCCCCCTCCCTGACAAGGGAGGGCATTAAGCGGTTTGGATGATAAAAGTTTTATTTTACCGGCACATAGATATAGCTTTTATCATCTTTATAAAATTCAAAGCACATTTTAGATTCATCGTATGTGTAGTCTACCGTGTCAAACCAGGTGCTGAAAATCTCTTTCCAAGCGGCGGCGACTTTCTTGGCGAGTGCCTCGGCGCTGTCGCCGTTTTCAAGCGCAAAGACGGCATACTGCGCGGCGGGAATGGTGATTTCCTCAAAACCCTCTGCCGGTGCTTCATCACTTGTTTTGTAACCGAAGAAGTACTTTAATTCGCCGCTGACCTCTGCCGGGTGAATCCACATAGCGACCTCTCCCTGGTCATCGCACCCTGCGGGGTATGCAGGGTAGCTGCTGAAATCTACCTTGCCCCAATAGCCGCCTTCGGCATCATCATCCGTTTCAATCACATAGCCGAAAACCTTAAACTCGGCTTCATTTTGAATTTTGTAATCCATAATACCTGCTCCTTTCAATTTGCGGTAAGCGGTGGGCGAAGTGCCAAACTCTTTTTCAAAAGCTTTGGTAAAGCCGGCATGGGTATCGTAACCGTACTTCAGCGCGGTAGCGAGCACCGCCTCCCCTGCCGCCAGCTCCTGCGCCGCATTCTGCAGCTTGAGCTTGCGCACATAAGCGCCTACACTGTAACCGTGAATCGCTTTAAAAACGCGACAAAAGTGGTAAAGAGAATACCCAGCCATATCGGCAAGCTGCAGCGCGGTGATTGGCTCTGCCAAGTGCGCCGCGATATACTCTTCGCACATTTTCATTGTTTCATTGTAGCCCAACGCATTCACCTCTTTGATTAAAGTATACCACAAAAATCCGCCATTTACTTTTCCAATTTTGCTAAATTTTTCTTTGCTCGCACCGCGAGCCAAATAGAGCACAGCGGAACGAGTGCGGGAAGTAAAATCTTAACCTCTTACCGCCTCCCATTGTGAGGGGAGGTGCCGACAGAGTCGGCGGAGGGGTAGTTATAAAATGCAAGGCTTTGCCTTGCCACCACCATTCTTCTTTCTTCTTTTTTCTTTCTTCTTTGCTCGCTCCGCGAGCCAAACTCCTTGATTTTATCCCGACTTTTAATTATAATAGTAATAATGATAGGTGCTTGCTCACCTGCGCAACAAAAGAGGAGCTGTTGTAATGAGCTTAGTATTTAACCAAAGCGCTTTGGCAAGAGGCTGGAAACGCTACTATATTATGCACAAAAACAGGCGTGTCGCTTCTATTAGAGAGGACGGCACTTGTACACTTTACTACAAATCCTTTTTACCCTTTAACCTCTGGCTGGAGCAAGGCACAGATTTTGAAACGCGCATTAATAACCTAAACAATTTTTACTATTGGTGTGCCTCCCGCGTTTTAACTCTTGATAGGCAGTATGCCAAAGAGATTATGAATACAATCGGCGCAAAGCAGGCGCAGACCGATAGAGACAGGGCATTAATTGCCATCTCCTACCGCGCCCTGAGCTTAACCGATGTATATTGGATTGCCACCGAAAATGAAGCGGTGAATTTTGAAGATATCAGCTTGTTCAGGCACTCCCTTTCGACTGCCTTTGCCGATATTTCTCTTTGCGGCAAGCAAATCACCGCGCAAAATGCCGAGCTGCTCGCCAACCGAGATGCTGCCGGTGACATTGCCACCAACGGTGTAGCACCGAAAGCGTGGATTAGAAAAGAAGGCGCTTTTTACTTGCTCAAAGATGGGGATGAAAGAGATGTGGAGGCGGAGCTCTTGGCATCTAAAATTGCAGACTGCTTCCGAGTGGAGCATGTCACCTACTCTGCAGATTATTTTGAAAACCGCAAAGTGAGCAAAAGCAAGCTGATGACAAGCGAAGAGCGCAGTATTGTTTCCATGGAGTTTATGGATGTTTATTGCGCCAATCGCAATAAAGATACACAAGAGTTTGTGCTCGAAAAAGATGCCTACTCTTTTTATATGATGAATATTATTGACTACTTGACCGGTAATGCCGACAGGCATTGGGGCAATTGGGGCTTCTTTGTGGACAATGCGACCAACAAACCTTTAAAGCTCCACCCGCTGATGGATTTTAACAAAGCTTTTACGCTTTATGAAACGCTTGAGGGCGGCAAATGCCAAACAGTAGCGCGCAATATGTCGCAAAAGCAGGCTGCAGTAGAAGCAGTCGCAAAGGTAGGGCTAAACCAAACCGCCGAGATACAGGAAGATTGGTTTGCCGATGCGCGGCAATACACAATGTTTTGCGCGCGACTAAACGCACTCAAAGAAGTGGAATAAAGAAATTTCAATCAAATCAGTACCACTAGTAAACTGCAAATGTCAAGTAAAAGTAGACAATTAAATAAACCACCGTTTAAAAGCCCTGTTCAATTCTAAATTGAATGGGGCTTTTTCTGCCGCATTTTACAGATGGTCGTTCAGTATTGTAGTATTCAATGTACTCTGAAATTAGTTGTTCAACATTGTCACAGTGATATAGATTAAAGTCTTTGTACAATTCCTCTTTCACCCAACCGTTAATTGCTTCAATGATTGGATTATCTGTTGGTGTTCCGACTCTTGACATTGATCTAATTAAATTGCTACAATGAGAATGAGCATTTTTGAATGCTTGTGAGGAGTAAACAGATCCTTGGTCGGTGTGAAGGGTGACTGGAGCTGTTTGCTCTTTTGCTTTTTTTGTAATTTCTTTCAGGCATTCATAATATGGTCGTGGATCTCCTTCTCTTTTAGACAAAGCAGATGCAATTATCTCGTTATTGTATGTATCTAAAACAAAAGTCCACTCAATCTTTCCAAATTTTTTCGTAAAAAGCATTGTCATATCAGAAACAACAATTTCCATTGGTCTTGAAGCATCCCAATTATCAAAAATTCTGTTAGGATAATTAATGTGTTCTCTTCCTTTTGTATAGTGATAGGTTTTTCTTGCTGTGGAGCGTATTCCGGCAGCTTTACAGCATTTATGAGCCAAATTGTCAGAGAAAACCCATCCGGTTTCTTCTCGAATTTTTTCTGCTAAATTATGATAACCGTAAACAGAATGCTTCTTATGCTGCTCCCACAATAATTCAGTTAATATTTTTCTGTCTTGTTCGTATTGATTAAGCAAGCCCTTTCGTTTTCTCCACTTGTAGTAACCAGAACGATTAGCCGACATCATTTCGCACAGTGTTGTAACAGGAATTTCTTTCTTCAAACGGTCTATGACTTCAAATTCACATCTTTTGTAGTAACGAACTCCTTGCCGACACCAACTCCTTTCACTAAATATCCTTTTTTTAATCTTTCATTTTCTATTCGCAATTTGAGGTTTTCTAATTCCAGGCGTTCTTCGTTTGATAAATTTTTCTTTGTATGTAAGGCGGAAAAATGGTTTCCGCCTTTTTTGCCTCGATGTTCTTCATAAAAATATGACTCACCATATTCTAAATATTTTTCTCGCCATATACTAATTACATGATGGTCTATCCCCTCTCTTCTTGCTATTGCTTTCAAAGCAATATTTCCCTCTAACAATTCTTTAACACATTTAATTTTGAATTCTGCGCTAAATGTTCGTCTTTTTTTCATTAAATCATCTCCTTTTCTGTATTTTACATCAAAAAATAAAAGTAGGCACTTTTTTTGTGTCTACTTTTATCTTACACTTTCAGTAAACTAGTGGTTTGCACAGGCCCTATAAGGGCCGCCTACAGGCTGAGCCCCTAAAAGGGGCTACTGATAACTTAACATCGCATTACTACCTCAGGCAGCCGCTCACGTGCGGCTGTCTATTTTTGCCTACTTATTCTTACTACCCGTAAACGGGTCAATATATTCTTTCATACTCACTTGGTCACTTGCAAAATCTTCTTCT
>ONWY01000005.1 GCA_900321665.1 uncultured Eubacteriales bacterium | reverse complement strand
TCAACTCGGTAATCATACTGTGCGTTTCTACCACGCCATCGAGCAAAAAGACATTGGTGCCTTGCACGGGCTGCGCTTGCAGAGTTTTGTACTCGCTGACTGCGGCGTAAAGCTTTGTTTCGCTCAGCGGCTTCAAGGTGTTATCGACCAATTCATATACCGTAGCGTTTGCGGGGCTCGATTCATCATAAAAGGTGTTTTTAATCAACAGAATTTCGTTTCTGCCCTCGCCGCAAACATCCGCCACCATCATTTTGGAATAAATCTTGGAGTCGCACGGTTGTATCTTCACCTGCCCGCCTTCATCCTCCACAGCATAAACGGAAAGCGTATTGTTATCTTTACTGTCAAACATATTCCAACCGACCACAATCTCGGGCTGTGAATCATAGTTTAAATCGCCGGCGGCAAACTCGAGAACATCGTTGCCCTGCCCTTTTACCGGCTCGCTGGCTAACCACTTTGAACCGCTTTTGAGCAAGACGGTCATATAGATAGAGGAGGTATCATCATTTTTAATGCGATAAAAAGCGATGGCGTCGTTTTCGCTGTCGCCGTTTAAATCCATAAAGGTGATAGAGGTGGTAAAATTGCCTTCGTTCGGTGCCTTGAGGATAATGCCTTCATCGAGCGTTTTTTCAATCACATTTTGAATGCTTTTATAATCACCCGCTGCCTCCGGCGGATTCATCAGCGACTCGGGCGACTGAGAATGCGTGACCACCAAAATAAGCAGTGCAAGCGCGGCAAGCGCCAATATGATATAAATTGCTTGTCTGATTCTCAGTTTCAAATGCGATAATACTCCTATTTTTATATTAATAATAAATATTATAGCATAAAGAGTATAAAAATCAAGATTTTATATAATAAATATAAGAATTAGAGCTGATTTTTTGCAAAAATCAGCTCTTATGGGTAAAAAAACTGCCTCGGCTTTTTGCCGAGACAGTCTGTGTATTATTACCTGCTATTGTGTGACATCCGCAGTAACGGAGTAGGTGCCGATGACCCACTTGTCGTTTTGATTATTGACCTTCACACTGATTTCAAGCTTTTGATTCTTCCCTGCTTTAATGTCATCATCCACCTTCAACACCGCAGAAATATCCGAGGCTTTGATGCTCTCCACAGTATCACTCAAGCCTGCGACGGTGACCTCCAATTCCTCGGTGGTGATATTGACACCGAAGGCTGTGGAATTGACAATTTCCACCGATGAACCGGCAATTTTCAAGCTGTTTGTCTTAAACGAAGACAAGTCTACATTGACAGAAATCGTACTGATATTGCTCTTCACCTTAATGCCTGCAATGGAAGCGGCATCAAAAGAAAACTCATTTTCATCGTTGCTCAGCTCCGAAAAATCAATCGTGCCGATAACAACGCTGCTCATTTTATCAATCGTCGCTTCTTCCCCTGCAATATTGATTTTATTCACCGAGTATTTGATATCTAAGTCATCCTCGCTTATCCCCTCCGGCATATTGGTAAACTCGACGCTGACCGGCATGGAAGCAAGCTTAAAGACGGGAATGGTAATGGTGAAATCCTCGGCATTGTCAATCTCGATATTTTGAATTTCATTGCCGTATTGGTCAAGCGCGGCAATCGTTGCTTCATAGGTTTTGGTTGTGGTCAAATTCTCATCAATATCCGCTTTTGCAATAAGTTTATCAATCTTGGAAACCTCGGTGGAGGGACCGTGTGCAAGCAGCTTTTCCTGCGAGAGAATCATGGTGCCGAGCTCGTAGCCGCTCGGTACCTTCGGCTCGGTGGAAAGCTCGGTTTCCACCGCCATATTGACCTCTTTGTAAATATCGAAATACACCTCGACCGAAAGCGTATTGGTGCTCACAATTTGGAAATCCTTAGAGCTGTCAATCGAAACGGAAAGCGGCAAGGTGTGCTTACCCGCCGTATTGACATCTAAGGTGGAAGCAGTCACGCGGATATCCTCCTTATTCACAGTGCCGATAACCGCCTTTTTACCGACAATGGTAACGGTTACGGCAGAGTTGGAATACTCGCCGAACTGCTGCAAATTAAACTGCTTCGGAACCGTCATGGAGTCCATTTGGATGGGCACCTCCACGGTTCTCTCCTGCTGCTCGCCGCCATACATGGAATAGCCGAGCCAAATGGCAAATGCCAAAACCAGGGAAATGACCAGCACAAACTTATTATTATCAAGCAGCTTGCCTAAGCTGAATTTTTTTGCTTTATTCATCTTTTTTCCCGCCTTTCTTAGATTTTAAAGACGCGAAAATGCTCTTTTTCTCCTCTGTACCTTCGCTCTGGAGCGCTTCGAGCAAATACTCCCTGAGCTCGCTCGAGCTGATATCGTGATGGATTCTGCCGCGGCTGACATAGGAAATCGCCCCGGTTTCTTCACTGACCACCACCACGGCCGCATCGGACTGCTCGGTCATGCCGACAGCCGCTCTGTGCCTGGTGCCGAATTTAGCATCTAAATTTCTGGTATCGGTCAAGGGCAAAATACAGCCCGCACTCTCGGCTCTGCCGGAGCTGATGACCAGCGCGCCGTCGTGCAGCGGTGATTTCGGGTAAAAGATATTCCGAATCAAAGAGGAACTGACATCCGCATTGATTTTGGTGCCGGTTTTCATAATTTCGCCGAGCATGGATTTGCGCTCGAATACAATCAAAGCACCGATTTTATCATCGCTCATCTCCGAGCAGGCACTGCAAACGCTGTTGATGGCACCAAGGGTAGATGCGTTAGAATACTGCTTTTGCGCAAAAATCTTGAAAATAGAGGTTCTGCCCATTCTCTCCAGCACATTCCTGATTTCGGGGGTAAAGAGAATAATCAAAATCACCAGCGCGCTGGAAAAAATGGTTTCAAAGATAGATTTCATCACCGGCATATCGCAAATCAACACCACGATATACACCACAAAGAGTATTGCTAAGCCTTTAAAAATTTGCACAGACCTGGTGCGGCGAATCAACTTGATTAATTCATAGATAATCAATGTGACAAGTAGAATATCTAATGTATCCTGCACAGGGCGGTAGCTCGAAAGCACCGCGATTACCTGCTCAAAAAAAGACGATAGTGCAGCCATAATTACTCCTAATTTAAAATAAATATAGTATATTATAGCACTTTTTTCCACATTTTAAAAGTTTTAGAGCATATTTTTTATTGTGTCAATTGCATAATTTATATCGCTTTCAGTTGTAAAAAATGACGGAGAAATGCGCACCGTGCCCCTTTGCGCGGTGCCGATTTTACGGTGAGCGAGAGGCGCACAGTGAAGCCCTGCGCGCACACAAATGCCCTTCTCGGCAAGGTGCTCGGCAACTGCCTCGCTCTCTTTCCCCTTTAGGTTAAAAGAAAAAACAGGCGCACTTTGCGACAGCTGGGCAGCATCGGTATAAAGCTCAATACCGCGCATTGCTTTCAACCGCTCGCAAAGGTAAGATAAAAGCAGCCTGTCCTTTTCATAGATATGGCGCAGCCCGACCCGTTCAATATACTCAATACCGGCTCCGAGCGCTATAATGCCGCTGACATTCAGCGTGCCGCTTTCAAACTTATCCGGCATAAAGCGCGGCTGCGCCAAATCGAGCGAAGCGGAGCCCGTGCCGCCCTCGGTATAAGGGGCAAGGCGCTCGCCTTCCCCGATAAACAGACCTGTGCCCATGGGAGCAAACAGCCCCTTGTGCGGTGCAAGGCACAAATAATCAATGTGATAAGCGCGCATATCCAGCGGCAGTATTCCGCCGCTTTGCGCTGCATCTACCGCAAAGGCAATGCCGTGCTTTTTGCAAAAGGCACCTATTTTCTCGAGTGGCAGCACCACGCCCAACACATTGGAGGCATGGGTGCAAAATAAAAGCTTCGTTTCGGGGCGTAGCTTTTCATGCACGGATTGCATGGTCTTCTCATCATCATAAATATCGGTTTCAAATATATCGTACTTTATCTTACCTTTTCGCCTAAGTCCTTCTAACGGGCGCACAACGGCATTGTGCTCTAAATCGGATATCAGCACATGGTCTCCCGGCTGCAAAAAGCCTTTTAATACCATGTTTATCGCCTGTGTGCAATTGCCTGTAAAAACAACATTTTCGCTCTTGTCCGTGCCAAAAAAGGCGGCTGCCCGTTCCCTGATTTCATAAATCTTTTCAGCTGTTTTTAAGGCATTTTCATAGCCGCCCCTGCCGGGGTTGGAATAAAAAGAGCGCAGTGCATTTTTATAGGCAAAATACACCTGCTTCGGTTTCGGGAAGGAGGTGGCGCTATTATCAAGATACACCATTTGTGCTTACTGAAATAATTTTGATGCCTGCATTTTTAATATACCCTAAGCCGGCATCGGCATCGCCGTAAAAAACAACGCTATAGCCGCAGCCGTCACCTTTTTTGATATGAATTGCCCGCTTTACGGTAGCCTGCATTCCATGAGAGAGTAGAGCGCGCTTTGCCCTTTGCGCATTTGTGACGGAGCCGACCTTTACTCTTATTTCAGCCAAATAATCACCTCTTACATAGTTTTTTGAGTTTGCTAAACTCTTCTTATTCTATGCACACTTTGCGCAATCGGACAATCTTTCACCGCATAAAAAATCCCCCGCAAGGCACCATAAGGCACATTGCGGGGGAAATTTGCAATTTATTTTTCTTCAATCAAGCACACAGCCAAAGCGCTGATGCCTTCACCGCTGCCGGTGAAGCCCAAGCCCTCTTCGGTTGTTGCCTTCACGCTGACTGCTTCCACATTCAGCTGCAGCGCAGCGGCAATATTGGCACGCATGGTATCAATATACGGCAGCATTTTCGGCTTTTGGGCAATAATGGTGGCATCAATATTATGCGCGCGAAAACCGCGCTCAAGTAACAGTGCATTGACCTGCCTGAGCAGCGCTAAGCTGTCGGCACCCTTGTAGCGCACATCCGTATCGGGAAAATGCTTTCCGATATCGCCAAGTGCCGCAGCACCTAAGAGTGCATCCGAAACGGCATGCAGGAGCACATCCGCATCGGAGTGCCCTAACAGCCCCTTTTCATAAGGAATCTTAACCCCGCCGAGGATGAGCGCTCTCCCCTCGACTAACTTGTGCACATCATACCCTTGCCCGATTCTCATAGCTCACCTTTCCGCGCTTTTGTAACGCTTTGCTCCATAGAGAGAATAGCCGAGAAAGCTTCTCGGCTATCATAATCTTTTTATTCTGCTGCTGCCGTGGTTTCTTCCGAACCCTCCGCTTGCGCTTGCTCTGCAGCGGTGGTTTCCTCTACGGTTGTTGTGGTAGTGGATTTTTGAGCGTCCTTATAATCTTGAACCTCTTTAATCTTGCCCCAACCCAAGGCTTTTTCAACTGTGATGGCTTCTAACTTTTCGGTTACATTCTTCTCAATATAATCGTTTGCCATATCGGTCGGCACCTGTGTCTTCCAATAAGCGCCGTTATTCTTGACAAAGTACATTAAATGGTAACCGTAGCTGGTTTTCACAATATCGGTATCGCCCTCTTTTCTGTCGGCATCAAAGCACCATGCATCAAAGGTATCAACCATCTGACCGGGAGTGACGCTCTCGTACAAACCGCCGTTATCCTTAGAACCGGGGTCGGAGGATTCCTCACCTGCCAAGGTTGCAAAATAATCCTCGGTGGGCTTTTTCTTCCACTTTGCATAGATGGTATCAATCTTTTCCTTTGCTTCTTCCCATGAAGCATCATCCTCGGTGCTTTCCGGTTGAATGAGGATATGGCGCACGGCAACGGTAGAGAAATTCTCTGCCGGCTCTAATACGCGCACAATATCAAATTGGAAAGTCTTTGTTTCATAATTTGCAGTGTAAATCACACCCACATCGCCTTCATCGGCGCCGGCAACCCAAAGCTGTGCTTTTTCGCCGAGCGAAGCCATTTTTTCGGAGACCTTACCGGTCATGGTTAAAGTGCTCTCGGTATAGGTGGTAGCGGCTTCCTGCTTATCATCCTTTTCGTAGGTGTTGATAATGCTGACAAAATCGGACGGGTCTTCCTTCACTTGCTCGTAGAGTGCGTCGGCTTTTGCCTTGGTTTCCTTGACAGCGGAAGCGACAATCTTGTCAATTTCCTCATTGGAAAGGTCTTCCTTCTCGAGCTGCTCCGCAACATCGGTAGTATCTACATGAATGGTGTATGCCATAGCGGAAGCGTTGACATACTTTTGGGTGTTCTCACTGTAATATTGCTTGATATCCTCGTCCTTCAAGCCCTCTTTATAGGTATCGCTCATTGCGGTTTGTGCGTTTTGTGCCTTGTAAACATTCTCAAGCCAAGTGCGCAGCACCTTTTGGTTGACACCGATACCGTATACCTCTCTGATATAGGCATTGATGGAGAACTTGTTATTCTCGGCAGATTCCTTGAGGGTATCAAAGGTTTCATCAATCTGGCTGGATTGCTCCTCGGTCAGGGTATTGCCCTCACCGTCTTTAAAGGAGTAAACCTGCTTGACATGCTCCATCGCCTGCTCTTCAAAATACTCGCCCCAAGTCTTAGAGCTATCGTAAACACAGGGGTCAGTGCTCTTGGTTTCATTATTATAGAAGCCTTGACCGGAGGACTGCTCGTATTGCTGGCTTGCGTTATATACCTGATTCTTAACATCTGCAAATGCACAGTTCATCTCGGCAACGCTGACACTTTGGCCATCCACCTTTGCAGCGGTAATCATTCTGTTGAAAACGCCGAAGAAGTTTAATAACAGGCAGATAATGGTCACTGCTAAGCAGCAGGCAACCACAATGCCGACAGTTTTCTCAACCTTCTTCACCTGCTGGCGATTGCGGTTGAAATAGCTGTTTTTCTTTTTCTTTTCTTTTTCAATTCTCTTTTTTCTCTCGAGCCTGTACTTTTCAGCTTCGCTCAATTGATCCTTTGCCATGAATATGCCCCTTTCGCATAATTATTTTATCAACCATTGAAATATCATACTACAAAGTAGCCTTTTTTTCAATTATTTCTTTATTTAATACCGATTTTTTTCAAAATCATACCCAAGGAGGATTTCACCACCGCGTTATCACGAATCTCGGCAATATACTCTTGCCCTTTTTCGGCAGCGACCTCATTAATGGCGGTAGCCATAATCAAATCATCGCTCTTATGGCGCGGTTCGATTAACATGGCAACCTCCGCATAGGTTTCATCATCACTTAAGCCGAAGGCAACCTGGTACTTTTTAGACTTCGCATCGCTCAACATTTTGGCGACAGGTCTGTCTTTAATATTGGCGCATGCCATATCCTTCACCAAGGAAGCAGACTCATCCTTAAACTGCTCAGCCCTATCCTCGGTAACATTTTCAAGAAGCAGCTTTTGGAACTGCTCTTCATCCTTCGCTTTAGAAATAGCCTCTACCGCTTTGAGCGCATCCTCTTTTGTGATGCTGTCGCTCACTTGCACATAGAAATATCTGAAGGTGACAACCTCATAACTCTCCGGGTTGGCATCATAAATTTCCTTCAAGTGTTCCTTGGAAACATCTTTCGCCATGACACTTTTATAATAGGAATTGACATAAGCGGTTAATTCCAGATAATCTCTAAATTCCTTCTCGCTGAGCTTTAAGCCGTAGTTGGTCTTCATGAAGTCCTCGAAGCTGAGCTTTGCATTTTCCACGGCGGTGTTGACACTCTTGATGGCGGATTCAATGCTCTCCTTGTCCTTATCGGTCATCTCATAGCCTTCTTTTTGACCGGCGTTATACAAGCCGTAGTAAAGCTTGAGAGATTCCACGGTCTGGTTCTTTAAGAAATCATCCCAAGTGGCAAAATCATCGCTCGTGGTATACTCCTGCTTTGCGGGGTTTTCATCAATATTAAACCCGGCGCTGACATAATTGGAAGCATTCTCGATATAGTAAATGCTGTTGTAAATATGCATCGGAACCGAGGTGCCGTCTACTTTCACAACACTCTTCATACCAACAAAGTAAATCACGCAAAAGCTAATCACCAGCGCTAATACCACGCCGCAAACCGAAGCGAGAACCTTCTTTAAAATGCGCTTGTTTTTGATTGCCTTTTCAATGTTTTTCTCTTTATAGGCATCTAAAACCTCTGTTTCGATGTGGATTTTTTCACCGCACTCGGGGCAGATGATATTTTCCTCATCATCAATATCATCCTCGCTAAAGTGCACCACCGCTTCGCAAGAAGCGCAATCCGCTACATAAGCGCCGCCTTCGGGCTGCTCTTCAGCCGCGTCCTTTTTCTCAACACGGTAGTAATCAATCGCATCGGTATCAATTTCGATGGTTTCATTGCAATTCGGGCAAAGCAGGTTTCCCTCTTCATCCAAATCCTCTTTTTCAAAAAAGACTCTTGTAGCGCAGCTTTCGCAATCGGCAGCATAGGTGGCAAGCTCCATTTCCTGCTCCTCGTCCTCCGGCGCTTCCTCCTCGGCAGACTCTGTGCTTTCATTGCTAAGAAGCTCGGTCAGCGCCGCTTCGCTCTCAACCTTCACATCGCTAAAGGTGCTGTCGCTTTCCTCCGGAGCCGCTTCTGCCTGCTCCTCGGCTTGTGCGGCGGCAACCTCTGTTTGCTCCTCGGCAGCCTCATCGGTATCAACCGCTTCGGTAACAGCTTGCTCTGCAGCCTCGGGTGCCTGCTTTGCTTCGTCTTCTTCAAAAAGCTCGGTTTTTTGCTCTTCTAATGTTTCGTTTTTGTTTTCGTCCATATAATAACCCCTTGCTCTGCTTGTCATATCACTTCGGATTTTACAAAAGCAGTTTTATCGTTATTAAAAATCATTTGCGGCATTTCACGGCAACAGCCGCAAAATATCCGTAAAATATATTTTATAATAAATATATTGATAAGTCAACCAAAAATGCAAACTTCACAGGCTTATGCGAGAAAAAACAGCATTTGCTCGCGACAAATGCTGTTTCATTACTTCGTATTTCACGCGCTTTAAAGCTGCTGCGCAATTTCCAAAATCAATCGCTCGCTCTTTTCCCAACCGAGGCAGGCATCGGTAATGGACTGCCCGTAAACACTGCCGCCAATCGGCTGCGCACCGTCTACCAAATAGCTCTCTATCATCAAGCCCTTGACCAGATTTTTGACATCGGGTGAAGCCTTCATCGAGCCCAACACCTCCATCGCGATGCGCGGCTGTTGGGAGAAATCCTTCGCGGAGTTGGAATGATTGCAATCGACAATAACCGCTTTGTTTTGCAGCCCGCGCTTTTCATATTCTTCATTCACAAGCTGCAAATCCTCATAATGGTAGTTGGGCATCGGCTTGCCGTAGGCATCGACATAGCCCCTTAAAATCGCATGCGCTAAGGGATTGCCGGCACTCTCTACCTCCCAACCGCGGTAAATAAAGGTATGCGGGTGCTGTGCGGCGGTGATAGAATTCATCATCACCGCAATATCGCCGCTTGTCGGGTTTTTGAAGCCGACAGGGACAGACAGTCCGCTCGCGGTCAGGCGATGCTGCTGGTTTTCGGTTGAGCGCGCGCCGATTGCCGTGTAAGAAAGCAAATCGGAAAGATAGCGGTGGTTATCGGGATACAGCATTTCATCCGCCGTACCAAAGCCGCACTCGATAAGCGCGCGCGAGTGCAGGTGCCTGATTTCGACAATGCCCTTGTACATATCCGGCTTATGGGTCGGGTCAGGCTGGTGCAGCATGCCCTTATAACCGTCGCCGGTCGTGCGCGGCTTATTGGTATAAATGCGCGGAATGATAATCAGCTTATCCTTTACCTGCTGCTGCACATCTTTTAAGTGATAGATGTATTCCATCACCGCATCCTCCCTGTCTGCCGAGCAGGGACCGATGACCAAAACAAACTTATCGCTTTTGCCGGTGAAAACATCGGCAACCTCGCGGTCAAATTTTTCTTTATACTCCGTAACCTCAAACGGAATCGGATATTTTTCCTTTACCTCCATGGGTATGGGCAGCTTCCGCTTGAAATCCATATTATTCATGCTCATAATCATTCCCCCTTTTTTAGTCTGAATTACCGCGGCGGTAATTCACAATTTAGCGGAGTACCTCCGCTAAATTCGGTTTGCGGTTTTTAGTGTGTAGTTTTTAGTTATGGGTGAACATAGTGCCTTAATAGATATTGCATCTAAACTAATATAATATCCCTCAACTAAACACTGTACCCTGAGAACCGAAAACTATTTATCAAACAGCTTCCTTCTTGCGGTGGAGCGCTGCATCATCTCTCTCATTTCCGACACATTTTCCGAAGCAATCATCTCTTCAAGCTTTTCAAACTGCTCGCGAAATTCCTTCATCTGCTCGAGCAGTGCAGCCTTATTTTCAATAAACAGCTCCGACCACATCACATCATTAATTTTGGCAATTCTGGTTAAATCTCTAAAGGAATCTCCCGTGAATTTTTCCAAGTGCTCTTTTTCGTTACAGGTCATCAGTGTGATAGCGATGCAGTGAGTCAGTTGGGAAACAAAGCCGATAATTTCATCGTGCTTGTCAATATCGGTTTCCACCACGCGGTAGCAGCCTAAAATCCACCCTAAATCGCGGCAGAGCTCGATTGCCTGCCTGGTATTTTTCTCGGTCGGTGTAACAAGGTAGTTGGCGCCGATAAAGATTTTATCATCCGCATTTTCCACACCCGAAACCTCTTTACCGCACATCGGGTGCGCCGGGATATATTCCACATCCTCGCGCAGCATTCCCTGAATTTCGCGCACAAAATCGCCCTTAATACCGGTCACATCCGTAATGATGGTGCCGGGCTTAAAATAGTGCTGGTAGCTTTGAATCCATTCGCGAAACACATGCGGGTATAAGCCGAAGATGACCACATCCGCCCAAGCGACCGCTTCCTCACTGACTGTGGCGCTGCCGCCCTCTATCATCCCCTTTTCGAGGGCATAATCAAGCGTGGCTTGCGATTTGGTAATCGCTCTGACGCGGTAATCCTTGCGCGAAAGCGCCATCGCATAAGAGCCGCCGAGCAACCCCAAGCCGACAATTAATATTTTCTTATCTCTGTTAAAGGTCATATTCCACTACTCCTATTCCAAGCGCGCGCAATCTCTCAAAGAAATCCGGCAGGCTTTTGCTCACTGCCTGCGCGCCTTCAATCTCGCCGCCGGTCAAGCTCAACAGTACACTTAAGCTCATCACAATGCGGTGGTCGTTATGCCCGCATAAAGCTGTGGCAGGCGCATGAAAATCGGTCGGGTAAACCACAATGCTGTTCTCATAAACCGCCACATCCGTGCCGAATTTTTTTAACTCCTGTGCCATGCACGCACCGCGGTCGCTCTCCTTAATGCGCAGGCGGCGGGTGTCATCAAACACCGCGCCGTTTTTGGCGGCGGCAACCGCCATCAGCACCGGTCCCAAATCCGGGCAATCTCCCAAGTGGATTGTCGGGGTACCCTTCTCAAGCATATCGAGATAGCGCTCGTAGGCTTTATCTCCTTGCAAGGAATCGGGTGCTAAACCGTGAATTTCAATCTTGGAGCCGAGGGCATTCAGCGCTGCAAAAAAAGCGGCATTGGAATAATCCCCCTCCACTGCGGTTTGCGCCGCACGGTAGACTTGATTGCCGGGGATAAACAGTGTCTTTTCATCCTTCCACTGCGCCGTTACACCAAACTTTTTGAGCGCGCTGAGGGTCAGGTTAATATAGGGTCGGCTCTCAATTGGCGGTAAAATGGAAATGGTACTGTCTGCCGACAACAGCGGCAGAGCAAACAGCAAGCCGCTGATGAATTGCGAGGAAATATTCCCCTTCACCTTATAATCCCCCGCTTGCAATTGACCGCTTAAAAACAAGGAATTTTCGCTTTGCTCAAAAGCAATCCCCTGCTCCTTGCATATTTTTTCATACACACCCAAAGGGCGCTTAAATAAGCCCTCTTTGCCCTGCAACAGTGCATCTCCCTCGCCAATGAGGCACAGCGGCACAAAAAAGCGCTGTGTGCTGCCGCTCTCTCTGCAACAAAGCGGTTTTTCGGGGGTGGTAACAATGGGCTGTGCGCCGCGAATGTGCACATCATTCCCCACCCACTCTATTTGAGCGCCGATGGCTTTTAAGCAGTCAATGGTAGCAAGCACATCCTCGGATTTATCAATGCCCGAGATGATGCTTAACCCTTCGCTCAAGCCGCCGCAAATCAAATAGCGGTGCGCCATGCTCTTAGAAGGAGGTGCCACCATTTCACCCTTTGCTTTTCCTTTTTTTATCTCAACTTTCAAAGCCATAATCCTTTCCGATTGCCGCTGCTACGGATGCGGCATCTCCGCTGACGGCAATCACCCGGTCGGCGGTGCCGCAATAAATATCAAAGCGCTCCTCAAAGCGCTGCTGCAGTGCCTGCCTGTCAAGCGCCAAGGGTCTGTCAGCCGTCGGCACGATGTCCTCAATGCTGCGATTTAAAAAATATATTTTGCCGTTATGCCGCAAAAGCCGCACATTGTCCGGGTTCAGCACGGCGCCGCCGCCGAGCGCGATTACCTTGCCGCCCGCTTGCGCGCTCAAGCGCGCAATTGCTTCGCTCTCCAAGCGCCTGAAATGTGCTTCTCCGCGTTGGCGGAATATTTCGCTGATTGGCATACCTGCCGCACTTTCCACCAGCGCATCCGTATCTGCAAAGGGGCGCTGCAACTCTGCCGCAAGCAGCTTGCCGACGGTGCTTTTGCCGCTGCCCGGCATGCCGGAAAGCACAATGTTTTCACGCGCGGATAGAATAGAGCGGTAAATGCTTTCCAAGCGCTCCTCGGAACACTTTGTATCTAAAAAATACGCGCTTGCATAAACCGCCTGCGCCACGAGCATATACAGCCCGCCTTGCGCAATAAGCCCGCGCTGCTTCGCTGCGAGCACCAAATCCGTGCGCAACGGGTTATACACAACATCAAACACCGCTTCTAAATGCTCAAAGCGCTCTAAATCAATCGCACTGCCGCCGGTTTGCGGATACATCCCGACCGGGGTGGTATTGATAATGACCGCGGCATCGGTATGCTCTGCATAGGCGCTCTCGTAGCTGATGCAACCATGCGCGACACTGCGGCTGAGCCGATAGACGCAAGCAGCACCCAACGCCCTTGCCGCATATAACGCGGTCAGCGAGGTGCCGCCGCTGCCGCAAACCAACACCTTGCGCCCTTGCAGCTGCGCACCGCTTCTTTCCACGAGTGCCTTAAGACCTGCAAAATCGGTGTTATAGCCCTTTAACACACCGCCGCGGTTGACCACGGTATTAACTGCACCGATTTTTGCCGCTACGGGGTCTATTTCGTCCAAATAGCGCATTACCTCTTGCTTATAGGGAATGGTGACATTGACCCCGAAAAACGCCTTCTCGCGCATAAAATTGCCAAGTTCGGCACGGCTTAATTCCTTTAATTCATAGGAATATTGCCCCAACTGCTCGTGTATGCTCTTAGAAAAGCTGTGCCCCAGCTTTTCTCCTATTAATCCAAATTGCATATGATTACCCTGAATAAATTTTTGTTAAGCCAAATAATCCGTTCCGTAGCGCAGCGCAAGCATATCGCACAAAACAAGCGCCGTTAAGGAATCCTGCACCACCCGCGCGCGGTGCACAATCGCAGGGTCATGCCTGCCCTTGATTTTGATGGTAGCTTTTTGCCTTGTTTTCAAATTCACTGTCTGCTGTTCTTTAAAAATAGAGGGTGTCGGCTTCACGGCGGTTCTGAAAAGAATGGGCATACCATTGCTGATGCCGCCATTGATGCCGCCGTTATAATTGGTGGTTGTAACAACCTTTTCGCCCTGCATATCAAACGGATCGTTTACTTTAGAGCCCAAGTGCTTTGCAATTTCAAAACCCAAGCCGAACTCCACACCCTTTACCGCGGGGATGGAAAACATCGCATGGGACAGCGCGCTCTCGAGCGAATCGAAAAACGGCTCGCCTACCCCTGCAGGCATTCCGATAACCGCCGTTTCCAAAATGCCGCCGACACTGTCACCTACCTCGCGCGCCTTTGCAATTACTTGCAGCATTTGCTCGCGCGCTTCCGGCTTCAACACCGGCATATCGGCTTGCTTCAAAAAGGCAATATCCTGCGCATAATCCCCAAAGCCTTTATCGCGCAGGGTGGCACATTCCAAAATATGGGTGCCAATCAAAATCCCCTTTTTTTCCAATGCACTCAGCGCCAAGGCACCTGCTGCGACCAGGGGCGCAGTCAACCTGCCCGAAAAATGTCCGCCGCCGCGGTAATCCTCGAAGCCGTGATACTTGCAATAGGCGCTGTAATCGGCATGAGAGGGGCGCGGTGTGGCGTGCAAATCGCCGTAATCCGCGGATTTTTGCGCGGCATTCTCGATGAAAAAGGTAATCGGCGTTCCGGTGGTTTTGCCGCCAAAAACGCCGGAAAGGATTTTCACCTCATCCGTCTCGCGCCGCTTGGTGGATATTTCACTCAAGCCCTTTCGCCTTTGCATTTGCGCCGCAAGAAAGGCTTCATCCACCTCTATGCCGGGGGCAAAGCCATCTACCACCGCACCGATAGCGACACCGTGGCTTTCACCGAACAAAGTTACTGTAATACTATTTCCAAAGCTGTTTTTCATGCAAAATATTCCTTTAAAAAGTCATCTATTTTCATTGTAACCAACTCATAAGTGCCGATGCGGTTGACCTGCACAAGGTGAATGCTCTCTCCCGCGCGCTTTTTATCATGCACCGCCGCGCGCGCCACCGCCGCGCGGTCAGCCTCGCAAGAAAGCGGCAGGTGATACTTTTCGAGTACCTTTTCAAGCCTCTCGCGCACCGCGGGCGCGCACATCGGCAGCATCCCAAGCGCAACACACTCGCCGTGATACAAGCCGCCTTGTGCTTCAATGCCATGGCCGATGGTGTGCCCGAAATTGAGCACGCGGCGCAAGCCGGCTTCTTTCTCATCCTTCTCCACCACTGCAGCTTTTATCGCAATGCTTTTTGCAATCACGCTTTCTATATCCTCATACGGCGCGGCATTTTCGATAAATGCGAACAACGCTTCATCAAAGCACAGCGCCATTTTGATTACCTCTGCCATACCGGCGGCTTTTTGCCGCGGGTCTAAAGTTTGCAAAACCGCGGGGTCAATCAAAACCTTTTTTGGTTGATAAAAAGCGCCGATGATATTTTTGACTCCGCCAAAATTGACCGCAGTTTTGCCGCCAACGGAGGAATCTACTTGCGATAGGAGAGTTGTGGGAATGTTATAAAAATCAATACCCCGCATATAGGCGGAGGCTGCAAACCCCGCCAAGTCTCCCACAACTCCGCCGCCGACTGCGACTACTGCATCAGAGCGCGTAAACTGCTCCTCGAGCATTTTACCGAGCAGTTTCTCCCAAACTTTAATGCTCTTGCTGCCCTCGCCTTCATCGACAGTGACGGTTACCGCCGTATCGCAAAAGGAAGCGACTGTGGCGGCATATGCCGCCGGAACACCCCCATCGGTAACAATCAAAACCTTGCGCTTTAAATCAAGCTCATTTCCCGCCTGTTTCAAAACGCCGCTGTTTATCACAACATCATAACTGTTTTCATTTAATTGAACGCGTATTTGCATCTGCTTATTCCTCTGCTATTCACTTAGCTCCCTGGCTGCTTTAAACGAGCCGATTAAGTGAAGCTTATTACAGTATTTTCCTAATTTTTTCAACATTTCCTGCCCGCGTGGGGAGTAAATATCGCCCACCGCTTCCACAAAAAAGTAGTACTGCCACGATACCTCTTTGAGGGGGCGCGAGCGCAGCACGCTCATATTGAATCCGCTTTCGCTAATCACATTGACCGCCCGCGCCAAAGAGCCTGTTTCATCCGAGAGACGGCCTGCTCGACCATTTTCTCAAACGTTGATACTTGCTGCTCCGCCTTGGGCACATCAGAGGTATCGACCTTAATCCGAATATTGATATCATCAGAACTAGCCA
This sequence comes from uncultured Eubacteriales bacterium, assembly GCA_900321665.1. Taxonomy (GTDB): domain Bacteria; phylum Bacillota; class Clostridia; order Oscillospirales; family Acutalibacteraceae; genus RUG714. The sequence continues at coordinate 5 of ONWY01000005.1, read as the reverse complement.
TTGAT
>ONWY01000108.1 GCA_900321665.1 uncultured Eubacteriales bacterium | reverse complement strand
ATTCGCGCAAATTATCACAAAAATTTCTAAGCGGGAGGTGTTTTGCAGTTTCCATCTGCCTATTTTTTCAAAAGATAAGGCAAAAGGGCGAAGGAATGCCGGCGCATTTCAAGCCGTTTTAACGAAATATTTTGGAGAAAGAGGCGATGGAAACCTATCTGGGTTCAACTTTCGCCAGCCTAACTTGTAAAGCTCATCTGCTCGCCCAAATCCTCTTCGCTCGGGAAAGCGCCGAGCGCGGGGAGATTTTTGGTTTTGTAGCGATAGGGCTTTTCAAACTCACCCTCGCGGTAGAGGCGAATGCTCTCTACTGCCTGATTTTTCTTTTGCCGCATCACGGCGACGCCCTGGGTATCCTTTGTCGTTTTCGGCGCGATAATCGCCGTGTCGATTAATAACATTCTGGTAGAAGAGGAAGTGAGCACAATTTGCGCATCCTCCTCGATATACATCAAATCCGCCAACGGGAATTTTGCACAATATGCTTTAATAAGCTTCTTGCGGTTGGATTTGGTTTCATACGCGCTCATTTCGACCTTGGCAAGCTTACCGTTATCAAAAGCAAAGAGCATATAGCCCTTGTAGCTGTCAAGAATGACCATATAGCGCGCCTTTTCATCACTATCCATCCCGAGGGCGCTCGGAATATAATCGCCCAATACGGAGGCTTTGGAATCGCCGAAATCGGAAATGCGCGCCTTGTAAACCTGACATTTATCGGTAAAGAACAGCACTTCCTTCGCGTTGGTTGTTTCCACCTGTTGGAACACCTCATCGCCCTCTTTGAGCTTTTGGTCGGAAGCCATGCGCAGTGAAAGCGGGGTGATTTTCTTGAAATAGCCCTCCTTGGTGAAAAAGACTGTCACCGCGTAATCGGGAATTTCCTCCTCGATTTCCTCCTCGGCAATTTCATCCAAATATAACAGCTTGGTTTTTCTCTCCGCACCGTATTTTTCTATCACCGCTTTAAGCTCTTTAATAATGATGGTTTTGATGCGCGATTTGCTTTCCAAAATTGCATCTAAGCTTGCAATTTCCTCGCGGATTTTCTCGATATCTCTCGTGCGCTTGAGAATAAACTCTCTGTTTAAATGGCGTAGCTTGATTTCCGCAACATACTCGGCTTGGATTTTATCAATGCCGAAGCCAATCATCAAATTCGGCACAACATCGGCTTCCTCATCGGTCTCGCGGATAATTTTGATAGCTTTATCGATATCCAACAAAATTTTCTGCAAGCCCTCGAGCAGGTGCAGCTGCTTTGCGCGCCTGTCTCTGGTAAAGGCGGTTCTGCGGCGCACGCACTCAATGCGAAAGCGCGCCCACTGCTCGATGATTTCCCTGACACCCATCACGCGCGGGGTGCCATCCACCAAAACATTGAAATTACAGGGGAAGGAATCCTCCAGCTGGGTTTGCTTAAAGAGCTTCGCCATCAGCTTCTCGGGGTCGGTACCGCGCTTTAAATCAATGGTCAGGCGCAAGCCCTGCATACCGGTTTCATCGCGGATATCGGAAACCTCCTTCACCGCGCCGGTTTTGGCAAGCTCCACGACCTTATCGATAATTGCCTCCACTGTCGCCGTGGGCGGGATTTCGGTAATATCGATGCAGTTATTCTTTTTATCATATTCATATTTTGCGCGCACCTTCAAGCCGCCGCGCCCGGTTTCCACCACCTTCTCGAGCGCTTCCCTATCATAGATAAAGTAGCCGCCGCCCGGGAAATCGGGACCCATCAATGTATCGCAAATCACATGGTCTTTATTGCGCAAAACCTCAATGGTCGTTTCGCACAGCTCCTTTAAATTAAACGAGCAAATCGAGCTTGCCATGCCGACTGCAATGCCGGTGGTAATATTGGCGAGCACGGTCGGAAAGGTAACCGGCAACAAGGTCGGCTCGGTCATGGTATTATCGTAGTTTGGCACAAAGTCAACCGTATCCTTATTAATATCGCCAAACAGTTCCACGCAGATGGGCGCGAGCTTTGCCTCGGTATATCTTGAAGCCGCATATGCCATATCTCTGGAATATGCCTTACCGAAGTTACCCTTGGAATCGACATAGGGGTTGAGCAATGCCTCGTGCCCCTTTGACAGGCGCACCATGGTATCGTAAATGGAGGAATCGCCGTGGGGATTAAGCTTCATCACATCGCCGACAATCTTCGCGCTCTTCGCGCGCTTGCCCTCGAGCAATTTATCTAAATACATCGAGTAAAGCAGCTTGCGGTGAGAGGGCTTGAAGCCGTCTATCTCCGGGATAGCACGGCTTAAAATCACGCTCATCGCATAGGGCATATAGTTTTTGGTCAGCGTTTGGGTAATCGGCTGCTCCACTAAGGTGCCGGCACCCTCAATGTGGATATTATCGCTTAGCTCCACAATATGCGATACTTCCTTTGTCTTTTTCTTTTTTGCCATTGTTTCTCCTATTGTGCTTTGTTACATTAAATCGGCATCATCCAAGTAAAGATGCCCGTTTGCGGTAATATAGTCTTTTCTGCCCTGCAGGTTATCGCCCAAAAGCAGGTTAAACATCTCGAAGGTGTTTTCCGCCGCCTCGGTTTCAACCTTGATAAGTCGCCTTGTTTTCGGGTTCATCGTGGTCATATTCATCATCTCGGGGTCGTTTTCACCAAGACCCTTTGAGCGCTGAATGATGACCTTTTTGGCATTTTCTTCACCGATTTCCGCCAAAACCTTGGCTTTTTCCGCCTCGGAGTAGGCAAAGTAGGTTTGATTTTTAAAGGTGATTTCAAACAGCGGAGATTCTGCAATAAACACCTTCCCCTCCTCAATCAGGGTAGGCATCAAGCGGTAAATCATGGTTAAAATCAGGGTGCGGATTTGGAAACCGTCCACATCCGCATCGGTACAAATGATGATTTTGTTCCAGCGCAGCGCTTTTAAATCAAAATTGTTGATATCCTTGTTTTTGCCCTTGCTCTCTACCTCCACACCGCAGCCTAAAACGCGGATTAAATCGGTAATAATGGGGCTCTTAAAAATCTTGGCATAATCGCTCTTTAAGCAGTTTAATATCTTACCTCTGACCGGCATTACCGCCTGAAATTCGGGGAATCTGCCCTGCACCACGGAGCCCTTCGCGGAGTCACCCTCCACGATGTACAGCTCGCGCTCCTCCACAATTTTGGAGCGGCAGTCCACAAATTTTTCGACGCGGTTAATCATATCGGTCGAGTTTTTAAGCTTGGTTTTGATTGCCACGCGCGAAGCCTCCGCGCGCACGCGCGAGCGCATATTGATAAGCACCTGGTTGGTGATTTTATCGGCTTCATCCTTATTCTCGATAAAGTAGATTTCAAGCTGGTGCTTGAACATCTCGGTCAGCGCCTCTTGGATAAACTTGTTGGTAATTGCCTTTTTGGTTTGGTTTTCGTAAGAGGTTTGGGTTGAGAAGGAGGAAACGACCAAAATCAGGCAATCATCAATATCCTGAATGGTGATTTTGCCGTCGCTCTTAACATATTTGCCGTTGGATTTTAGGTAATTATCAATCTGGTTGATAAAGGCGGTTTTGACTGCCTTCTCGGGTGCGCCGCCGTGCTCGAGGAAGGAGGAATTGTGGTAATACTCCTTGCACTGTACCTTGTTGGAGAAGCACAGCGCAGCGGTCATTTTGACCTTGTAGGTATCTAAATCCTCTCTATCCTTACCCTCGGCTTCGTTTTCCCAATACTGCACCGTGGAAAAAGCTGTGCCCGCCGCAAGCTCTTCCACATAATCCGTAATCCCGTGCTCGTACAAAAACTCGGTGGTTTCAAACTTGCTTGTGGAGCCGATTTGCTTTTTAAAGACAAACTGCACCCCGGCATTGACTACCGATTGCCGCTTGATGGTTTCCACCAAGTGCGCGGTTTCGATGTGGATATCGGTAAAGACCTTCAAATCCGGCTTCCAATGGATTTTGGTGCCGGTTTGCCTGCCGGAGTAAGGCTGCTTTTGCATGCCGCCGACATTGAAGCCCTTTTCAAAATGAAAATTGTACTGATAACCGCCGGTGATGATTTCCGCATCCATATATTCGCTCGCAAATTGGGTGGCACAAAGCCCCAAGCCGTTTAAACCGAGCGAGTAGGTATAGGAGCTGCCTGCCTGGTTGGTATTGTACTTACCGCCCGCATACAGCTCGCAAAACACAAGCTCCCAATTGTAGCGATTTTCTTTTTTGTTAAATTCTACCGGGATACCGCGGCCAAAATCCTGCACCTCTAAAGAATCATCCGCATATTGCGTGATAATGATTTTCTTGCCGTGCCCTTCCCTCGCTTCATCAATGGAATTGGAGAGAATTTCAAAAAATGAATGTTCGCAGCCCTCGATACCGTCGGAGCCGAAAATCACTGCCGGGCGCAAGCGCACCTGGTCAGGCCCTTTTAAGTGGACAATATCTTCATTTCCGTAACTGCCTTTTGCTTTTTTTGCCATGTTTTCTCCTATAAATAATAAATAAAGTTTTAAAACAAAATCTATATTATTTTACACAATATATAGTATATTTGTCAAGTTAAATTCCCAAAATACACCGTTTATCGACATAAAAATGCGTTTTTTCGCATTCAAAAAAGAAGAAAAGGCATCCTTCCGCCGCGTAGCGGTAAAGATGCCCTTTAAAAAAATCATTTATTCAATTTCTCTATCTCTCGCGCACTCATAATCATAACAATAATCATGTAAATGCTCCGGCAAAATGCCGACGGTGTGCGCGTAATCATAACCCATATCCGCTAAAAAGGTTTGGAAGAAAGCGTCATATTTATAATCTTGATTACAATACTTTAAAACCGCTTCGGAGCGCACTCTTGCGCGGTTATAGGACAGCAGGGTTTCGCTCTTGGGAAGATTAAAGGAGTAATAGTGCTTTACATTTTGCCTGCCCCACAGCTCGCAAAGCTTTGATTGAGCACGCGCTTTGATATCGCCCTTGCCCTCGGTGGCAAATTTGTAGATATAATCAATAGCGCTATCGCCCATTTCATCTATAAAACCGCCGTCTGTATCTAAAATTGTCAGCTGCCCGCGCTGATATTGCTCGAAATTATATTTTGTAATGCGGTAATCAATATCGGCATACCCGACCGCAATCAAAACGCAAGCTGCGCAAACGGCAATCATTTTCATATACGGAAATTTGGCGGCAAAGGTGCGAATAATCAATGCAACAAACACGATAGCAAGAATGACAATAAAGATACTTGTCAGCACTCTTTTGCGCGTGAAGCCGTATAGAGAAATGTATAAATTCATTTTTGA
>ONWY01000134.1 GCA_900321665.1 uncultured Eubacteriales bacterium | reverse complement strand
ATTTCCTTGTTTGCAAGGAGCAAATCAAAAATTATTGGGGTCGGCTGAAGGGCGTCTATTTTCAATCAAAGTGGGCAAAAAAAATCCTCCGCGTGTTAGCTTCCTTAAACGGTATTTTTCATAAATACATTGCCGCGGAGTGCGTGGAGGCAGTTATTTTAGGGCTGCTGTGCCTGATTTGTATGAGCATTTTGCGCTTGCCCTATGCGCCGATGATTAGTGCGCTGGTGATGCTGATGGCGCTTGTCCCGCTGGTGGGCAGCACCATTTCGGCAGTGGTGGGCACCTTGATGATTTTATCCGTTTCACCGATAAAGGCGCTGATTTTCTTTGTGATGTTGATGATTATTCAAGTTATCGAAGGCAATGTGATTTACCCGAAGGTGGTCGGCAAGGGCGTCGGCACGCCCGGTATCATTGTTTTAGGTGCCGTGACAGTCGGCGGTTCCATTTTCGGCGTTGTCGGTATGCTCATCGGTGTGCCGGTGGCAACGGCGGTTTGGAATGAATTTAACAAGGAGTTAGAGCGCAAGGAGGCAAAAAGCAAAGCGCTCGTGCCGGAGGATGCTTCCGAGAAATCGCCTGATTAAAATGACTTTTTCCCTGCCGCTGCGGCAGGGATTTTTCTTGCAAGCAGCAAGGCGGTCACGGTACCCGAAAGCAGGGCACAAATCACATCGCAAAAGGTGTCATAGGCGTTTTCAATCAATCCCTGCACGGTTTGGTAGGAGAAGTCCACCGAACCTCTGAGTGCGCTTGCAGCGGTTTCCTTGGCGGCGGAAAAGCCGAATTGCACCGCCAGGCAGCTGAAAGAAAAGGAAGTGTTTTTGAGAATGGAAAAGGCAACAAACTCGTAAATTTCCCATAGGCAGGCAGTGCAAACGGTCAAAACCAGCGCAAAGCCGACAAATACCGACTTGCGCGCCGGCAGGTGTAGCAAAGGGACAATATCGCGGGCAAAAACCACCAACACCACGCCGCAAAACAAGTGGGTAAACACATCATAAAACGAAAGCTTTTCAAACAAATCAAGCACACTGCCCAGCGCGCCCGCAAAAAAGAGAAACAGGGCAAACACCGCGGCGCTGCGACTGTGCTCGAGCTTGAGCAGGCGCGGCAAAAAGCTGAGCGCGAGCAGGGCAAGGCACTCGGCGAGCTTGAGGGCATAGCGGCTGTCATGCGCGCGTAAATAAAAGGCGCTGTATATCACAAACAGCACCGTTAAAAAAATGCGCAAGAGAAGGGTGATGCCGGCGGCATATTGCGTGTACGGCGCGGGCACAAAAGAGCGTGATTTCATCATACCTTTAGTGTTCGGAAAAATGCCCTTTTTATCATTGTTAATATTTGCAAATGTCGCACCGGTGCAAAAATCGGCATATTTGCTATTGAAAAATGTTTCAAGAATATATATAATAGAATCGTATCATTTTGTAATACGCTTGGGCAGATAACCATTTGCCTGAATACTTGAAAGGAGTACTTACAATGACGATTTCACAAGAAGTACAAAATATGTGCCCCGTAGCGCAAGGCGTGGCTCACGGCGCTGCTCCGATTCCGGAGGAGGCAAAGTGGGTACAGGCTAAGCAGATTAGCGACATTTCCGGCTTTACCCACGGTATCGGCTGGTGTGCCCCTCAACAGGGTACTTGCAAATTGACCCTCAATGTTAAGGAAGGTATTATCCAAGAAGCGCTCGTAGAGACCATCGGCTGCTCCGGCATGACCCACTCTGCGGCAATGGCTTCGGAAATTCTTCCCGGCAGAACCATTTTGGAAGCGCTCAACACCGACCTGGTTTGTGATGCTATCAATACCGCGATGAGAGAGCTGTTCCTCCAGATTGTTTACGGCAGAACCCAATCTGCTTTTTCTGAGGATGGTCTCGCCATCGGTGCAGGTCTGGAAGACCTCGGTAAGGGCTTGAGAAGCCAAATCGGTACCCTTTACGGCACTCTCGAAAAGGGCCCGCGCTATCTGGAGATGACAGATGGCTATATCATAGGTATCGCTTTGAATGAAGATGATGAAATCATCGGCTACAAGTTTGTCAACTTCGGCAAGATGATGGACTTTATCAAGGGCGGCGATGATGCAAACACCGCTTTTGAAAAAGCACAAGGGCAATATGGCAGAGTGGATGATGCAGTGCGCGTTATCGACCCGAGAAAGGAATAAGGGAGGATTTGAACATGGCTTTATTTGAATCATATGAAAGAAGAGAGAAGCAAATCCTTGCTGTTCTCGAAAAGTACGATATTAAATCAATCGAAGAGTGCAGAGACATCTGTCAGGCAGCAGGCTTCGACCCCTATAAAATTGTAGAAGGCATTCAACCCATTTGCTTTGAAAATGCAAAGTGGGCATACACCGTCGGTTGCGCTATCGCAGTAAAGAAGGGCGCTTCCAGAGCGGCAGATGCCGCTGCGGCAATCGGTGAAGGCTTGCAGTCCTTCTGCATTCCCGGCTCTGTTGCCGACCAAAGAAAGGTTGGTCTCGGCCACGGTAATCTCGGCAAGATGCTCCTCGAGGAGGAGACCGAGTGCTTTGCATTCCTCGCAGGTCACGAGTCCTTCGCGGCTGCCGAGGGTGCTATCGGTATTGCCGAAAAAGCCAACAAGGTCAGAACCAAGCCCTTGAGAGTTATCTTAAACGGCCTTGGTAAAGATGCAGCACAGATTATTGCAAGAATCAACGGCTTTACCTATGTGGAAACCAAGATGAATTACTACACCGGCGAGGTAGAGGAAGTATTCCGCAAGGCATATTCCACCGGCCTTCGCGCTAAGGTAAATTGCTACGGTGCAAACGATGTAAACGAAGGCGTTGCCATCATGAAGAAGGAAGGCGTGGATGTTTCCATTACCGGTAACTCTACCAACCCGACCAGATTCCAGCACCCGGTAGCAGGCACCTATAAGAAGCTTTGCAACGAGGAAGGCAAAAAGTACTTCTCCGTAGCTTCCGGCGGCGGCACCGGCAGAACCCTTCACCCGGACAACATGGCGGCAGGCCCCGCTTCCTACGGTATGACCGATACCATGGGCAGAATGCACTCCGATGCACAGTTTGCAGGCTCCTCCTCCGTACCGGCACACGTGGAAATGATGGGCTTAATCGGTATGGGTAACAACCCGATGGTTGGCGCTACCGTGGCTTGCGCAGTGGCAGTCAGCGAAGCACTCAATAAGTAGTGTTAAACGCCGGACGGCGTAATTAAAGGAAACTTAATAGTAATAAAAAGTGTAGGAACGTGCTTAAAAGTGGTACGTTCCTACATTATTTATACATTATTCATATAGTCGCGTTCATACAAAAAAGAGCCGCTTGTTGCGGCTCCAAAATTTAGATTTTTAGAATATTTCTCCAATCTCTTTTGGCATATAAGAAACGTAAAACAGTAACTGTTTTTGTTTCTTCACGGATGGAATAGAACGCTAAATAATGCTTGATTTTCATCATTCGTATCCCTTGTTGTGCAAGGATGTTGTCATTCACTATAGGGAACCTGCCGGGCATATCGGATAACGAATGAATGAGACTCTCTGCTTCATTCATTAAATCAATAGCAGCACTTTTATTATCCAGTTCGTCAGCTATGTATAAAACTGCGTTGGTCAGATCGTTAGCAGCAGGATTTGTCATAATAATTTTATACATTATTCTGCTAATCCTTTTCGTAAAGAGGCTATCACACTATCAAAGGATTGTGTCTCACCTGCTTTTTCTGCACGCAGACCTTCGTTAAGGAGATTATATAACTCAAATTTTCCGCAAAGCTGTTCGTACGCTTCAATACTTAGAACCGCAAGATCTCCTTTACCGTTTTTTGTAATAAAAACGGGTTCGGCATTTTGGTGGCAAAATGTTGAAATCTCATTATAATTATTGCGCAAATCTGCACTTGGTCTAATAGCCGGCATAGTAACACCTCCTATATTATTATAGTCAAATTATATCGTAATATTGATATTTTGTCAATGCGTATTATTGCCACTCGCCATATAGGCGCTGTGCTTAATCTCGGTTAAATGCCATTAAGCTTAGCTTGTTCATACACGATTCATATATAGTATTCTCTGTTTCGGTCAGCGAAGCACTTAATAAGTAACGCAGTGTAGTTAACAGTCTTAAGGGACTATACATTTACACCAAAAACACAAAACAAATGACTATCTCGTTAGCGGGCTAACGCCCTTTAAAGAAGAAAGAAAAAAGAAAAATGAAGGGCGGGACACCCGCACCCGATTTATATAACAATCCATCCGAGTGCTTTGCATCCACATCCATTTACACAGGGGATGAATGAAAAAGCTTGTATCTACACCATTTTCAAAGTAATAACTCGGAGTGGAATACTTGCACTTTCATTTATTAGAGCGAAGCGGAACGAGTGC
>ONWY01000106.1 GCA_900321665.1 uncultured Eubacteriales bacterium | reverse complement strand
TTCAGTAAAAACAACTACCCGCCCACCGCAAGCGGTCCCCCCTCCCTGACAAGGGAGGGCATTAAGCGGTTGCTAATTTAGCGCACGCTTCGTGCGCTAAATTAGAATTTAACAAATTGTTCACACTTTAATTCTTGACTTTTACAGGGGATAGGAGTATAGTATAACACGATGATTAGCACTGTGGGCATTAGAGTGCTAACAGAAATTCAAAAAGAGTGCTAAAATCCATTATGAAGTCAATGTAAATTATCATAAAATCAGGCTGTTACAAACTGTTTGGGGAGTCAAAAATGAAGCTATCGGCAAGAAAAGAAAATATACTTGCAAATGTGGTAGAGCACTATATCCCTACCGGTGAGCCTGTCGGTTCAAAGGCTTTGAGCGAAAAGCTCGGGTACTCCTCGGCAACGATTCGCAACGAGATGAGCGAGCTGTGCGAGCTGGGCTTTTTGGAAAAAAACCATGCTTCCTCGGGCAGAATACCGACTACCGCAGGCTACCGTTACTATATTGATAATTTAATGAGCACCAGCCCCTTGGGCGATATGGAGTGCGCACAGCTGGAAGCGATGCTGCGCGAGGGTGCCAAAACACCCGAAAAAATACTTGAGAATGCAGGCGGCATTTTAGCGCGGCTGACCAACTGCGCCACATTGATTACCACCCCGCAATCCAAGTCGGCAAAAATCAGCAAGGTAGAGCTGATTCCCGCCAGCAGCAAAACGGCAATTTTGGTTTTGCTCACCTCCAGCGGCATTATCAAAAACTGTGTTTGCAGGATTGATATTGATATTGATGATTCACTCAAAGAGCGCTTTCGGGAAATTGTGGAGCGCTACTTTGTGAGCGCGAGTGTGGGCGAGTTGAGTGAAGAGATGCTTGCCGAAATTATCGATGCGCTCGGTGCGGAGGATTATGCGATTAAGCCGTTGCTTTCGGCGCTGTACGAGCTCGGCAAGGAGGCAGGCGAGAGCAAGACCTATGTAGAGGGCGAGAGCAATCTGCTTGCCTACAAGGATACTTATGGCGATATTTCCGAGCTGATTCGCTTTTTGCAACAGCGCGACCAGCTTTCAAGGCTTGTTTCCTTCAGCGAGAGCAAAGATAACAGCCGCATGAGCATTCTTATCGGCAGCGAAAACGTGTTTGATGAATTGGGTGATTCGAGCATGATACTTTCGCGCTATGCATTTGGCGATAATGCGATGGGTACCATCGGTATTATCGGGCCAACCAGAATAGATTATGCAAGGCTCATCCCCGATGTGCAGTACTTAACCGATATGGTCGGAAAGCTGTTGGCAGAGCACTACGGCGAGGATGAAGAATAGGAGATAACCATGGCAAAAAAAGAAAAGAAAAAGCCTGAGAGCGAGGCGGCAGAAAAAAAGCAGAGCGCAGCGGCAGAAAAAGAGCAGAGCGCAGCGGCAGCAGAAGCACAGGCGGAAGAAGCAACGGCACAAGCGGCTGAATCTACCGAAGCGGAAGCCCCTAAAGAGGATACCGTTACCAAGCTTTGCGAGCAGCTCAAGGCTAAGGATGAAAAGCTTCTGCGCTTGGCGGCGGAGTATGACAATTTCCGCAAGAGAACCGCAAAGGAAAAGGAAGAAAGCTTTGTAAATGCCAAAATCAGCGTTCTGGAGAGCTTTTTAGAGGTGGCAGATAACTTTGAAAGAGCAAAGGATGCTACCGGTGAATTAGAGGATTATAAAAAGGGAATTGATATGATATTTCATCAGTTCTTAAATAAAATGGAATCTCTCGGTGCTACGCCCTTTGGCGAAGCGGGAGATAGCTTTGACCCGATGTATCACATGGCAGTGATGCATGTGGAGGATGAGCAAAAAGGCGAGAGCGAAATCGTTGAGGTGTTCCAAAAGGGCTACAAGCTCGGCGACAAAGTCATTCGCCCGGCAACGGTCAAGGTTGCCAATTAAAGCGGTTATAGCAGCGCAAGCTGTGAATAATAATTTGTAAATGATTCTATTATATATATGGAGGTAATGAATTATGGCAAAGATTATCGGTATCGACTTAGGTACAACAAATTCATGTGTGGCAGTTATTGAAGGCGGCGAGCCGACCGTAATTGCAAATGCAGAGGGTGCAAGAACCACCCCTTCTGTAGTAGGTTTTAAAAAGGACGGCGAGCGCCTTGTCGGTAACATCGCAAAGCGCCAGGCAGTCACTAATCCCGAGGGCACCGTGTCTTCCATCAAAAGGCACATGGGCTCCGATTACAAGGTAACCATCAACGGCAAGGCATACACCCCGCAGGAAATTTCCGCTATGGTGCTGCAAAAGTTAAAGACGGATGCTGAGAGCTATTTGGGAGAAAAGGTCACCGAAGCGGTTATCACCGTGCCTGCTTATTTCTCCGATTCACAGCGCCAGGCAACCAAGGATGCCGGCAAAATTGCAGGGCTTGAGGTAAAGAGAATTATCAACGAGCCGACAGCGGCAGCTTTGGCTTACGGTATTGATAAAGAGCAAGACCAAAAGGTAATGGTATATGACCTTGGCGGCGGCACCTTCGATGTCTCTATCATCGAGATGGGCGACGGTGTGCAAGAGGTTTTGGCAACCAATGGTGATACCATGCTCGGCGGTGATGATTTTGATAACAAAATCATCAATTGGCTTGTAGCTGAGTTTAAAAAGGAGCAGGGCATTGACCTCTCCGGCGACAGAATGGCGATGCAGCGCTTGAAGGATGCGGCAGAGAAGGCAAAGATTGAACTTTCCGGCACCACCACTGCCAACATCAACCTGCCCTTTATCACCCAGGGTGAAGATGGTCCGAAGCACTTGGATTTAACCCTTACCAGAGCTAAGTTTAACGAGATGACAGCAGACTTGGTTGAGAGAACCATGGGTCCTGTCAGAAAAGCGCTGGATGACAGCGGCTTGAGTGTCGGCGAGATTGATAAGGTGCTGATGGTCGGCGGTTCCTCGAGAATCCCCGCTGTGCAGGAAGCTATCAAGAAATTCACCGGTAAAGACCCCTTCAAGGGTATCAACCCCGATGAGTGCGTGGCAGTCGGTGCAGCCTTGCAGGCAGGCGTGCTCAACAACGATGTAGAGGGCTTGCTCCTTCTCGATGTTACACCGCTTTCGCTCGGTATTGAAACCATGGGCGGTGTGAGCACCAAAATCATCGAAAGAAACACCACTATCCCGACCAAGAAGAGTCAAATTTTCTCCACTGCGGCAGATAACCAAACCTCCGTTGAGGTACACGTTTTGCAGGGTGAAAGAGAGTTTGCAAAAGATAATAAGACACTCGGCATGTTCCATCTTGACGGTATCCTTCCCGCGCGCCGCGGTGTGCCGCAGATTGAGGTAACCTTTGATATTGATGCCAACGGTATCGTGCATGTATCCGCTAAGGACCTCGGCACAGGCAAGGAGCAGGAGATTTCCATTACCGCTTCCACCAATATGAGCAAGGATGATATTGATAAGGCAGTGCGCGAGGCAGAGCAGTTTGCCGCTGAGGATAAGAAGAGAAAAGAGGATGTGGATACCCGCAACCAGGCAGACCAAATGGTCTACGAGTGCGAGAAGCTTTTGAGCGAATCCGGCGACAAGTTTGATGCTGCCGACAAGTCCGACTTGGAGAGCAAGCTCGCTGCATTAAAAGAAGCGCTGAAGGGAACCGATACCGCTCAAATTAAGTCTGCACAGGAGACCTTAACACAGAAATTCTATGAAATCTCGCAAAAGCTTTATCAGCAGGCAGGCCCGCAGGGCGCACAGCCCGGTGCCGATGCAGGTGCACAAGCAGGCCCGAATCCGGATGGCACCTATGATGCTGATTTTAGAGATGTTACCGAGGAGTAATCCTCGCGCTTGAAATTGAAAAAAGAGCACATTGCGCGCAGCAATCGGCTCTTTGAATGATAGGAACAGTGCGCCTATGCCTTCGGCATATGCGCACTTTGGGGATATAGAATGGCAGATAAAAGAGATTATTACGAAGTCTTAGGTGTGAATAAGGGCGCCAGCGAGGATGAAATCAAAAAAGCATTCCGCAAAAAGGCAAAGCAATACCACCCCGATTTACACCCTGATGATGCCTCGGCAAAAGAAAAGTTTCAAGAGGTAAATGAGGCATACGAGATTTTGTCGGATAGCGAGAAACGCGCGCGCTATGACCAATTCGGCCATGCGGGTGTTGACCCGAATTTCGGTGCCGGTGGCGGCAATCCGTTTAACGGAGCCGGCGGCTTCGATTTCGGTGATATTGACCTGGGTGACATTTTCGGCTCGTTCTTTGGCGGCGGCTTCGGCGGTGGCGGCAGCAGGAGAAATCCCAATGCGCCGCGCGCGGGGGATGATATCAGTGTTACATTGGTGATTTCCTTCGAGGAAGCGGCAAAGGGCGCCACAAAGCGCGTAGAGCTTGACCATATTGAGAATTGCCCGGATTGCGGCGGCAGCGGCGCAGCGAAGGGAACCACACCCGAAACCTGCTCCGAGTGCGGCGGCAGGGGTTATATCAACGTGCAGCAGCGCACGGCATTCGGCGTGATGTCTTCCCAGCGGCAGTGTGCAAAGTGCGGCGGTAAGGGTAAAATCAATCACAACCCCTGCAAAACCTGTAACGGGCAAGGCAGGGTGAAAAAGAGAAAGACCATTGAGGTGAAAATCCCTGCCGGTATTGACGATGGGCAGATTTTGCCGGTAAGAGGCATGGGTAATGCCGGTGCCAACGGCGGCCCTGCAGGCGATTTGCGCATTTTAATCCGCGTCAGACCGCACCCGTTCTTTGAAAGAGACGGCTTCAATGTCTGGTACGAGCAGGAGATTAATATCGCACAAGCAGCGCTCGGTACAACCGTGACCGTGCCGACATTAGACGGTAAGGTGCAGGTGGATATCAAAGCCGGCACTCAATCGGGCGATATTTTGAAGCTCGGCGGCAAGGGTATTTCGCGGCCTTACGAGCGCGGCAAGGGCGACCAGCTTGTGCGCATTAAGGTGAAGGTACCGAAGAATTTGACCGCGCAGCAAAAGGATTTGCTTTCGCAGCTGGCGGCGAGCTTCGGCACACCGGAAACCGGCGGCAAAAAAGGCTTTTTCGGCAAAAAGAAATAAGATAATATGAAAATAGGGTGCCTCAACAGCATTTGTTGAGGCACCCTTAGTTACGGAGAGTACCGATAAAGAAGTATTGGTTTATTTTGTCTGCTTTCACTCATCTTAACAATTTAAAAATGCGCCAATACGCAGAGTATTCCCACATTTTAAAATTGCTAATCTGAGCAAAATCAGGCAAAATAAACTGCTTCGCATCTCAAATTCAATATT
>ONWY01000104.1 GCA_900321665.1 uncultured Eubacteriales bacterium | reverse complement strand
CGCTGCGCGTTGCATGATATAACTACCCTTCCGCCGACTTTGTCGGCACCTCCCCTGACAAGGGGAGGCGTTAAGAGGTGGCAACGCTGCGCGTTGCATTTTATATGCGAAACTTTGTTTCGCCACCACAATTCAACATTCAACATTCAAAATTCAAAATTCAAAATTCCTTCTTACACCTCCGCTTGCATATTTTGCAAGGTGCTTTCATATGCTTAAATGAAAAAAGATAGGAGAGCAGGACTATGAACAGCATAAAAAGAACCAATTATCTTGTTAATGAGCTTTTAATGGAGAAAAATGTCGAGCAGAGCATCGATATGAGCATGCAGCTGCCCGATTATTGCGGCGATGTCAATCGCATTTTGCAGTGCTTTGCCTTTCCGAATATTCATTCCGAGTCGGTAAGCGACAGAAAAATACAAATTGAGGGTACGGTGCTTGTGCGCGTTTTGTATTTGAGTGACGGGGAGATTTACGCTTATGAGCAAAGCGAGCCGTTTTCCAAATCGGTAGAGCATAACGGCAGTGAAATCGGCGCCGTGCTCGATGTCTCTTGTGCTGTGCAATATGTAAACTGCACAGCGGCAAGCTCAAGAAAAATGGATATTCACGGCGCGTTTGTGATGCGTGTTTGTCTGCACGCATGCCGCGAGTCAAGCGTGATTGAGAGCGTGGAGGAGAGCCATATTCAGCTCAACAAGGATTCCTTGAGCGCCTGCTCCGCAAGCGGCAGTGCCGCGGCAATGATTGAGGCGGCGCAGGTTGTGGATATCGGTTCGGATAAGCCGCCGATGAAAAGCATTATTCGCAACACCGCCGTGCCGATTTTGCTTGAAACAAAGCAGGTAAGCGGTAAAATTTTAATCAAAGGCGAGTTAAAAATTAAGACACTGTATAAAAGTGAAGCGGATACCGTGGAAGCTCTTGAAAACACGCTGCCTTTGTCGCAAATATTGGATGTCGAGGGATTGCTCGAGGAGAGCACGGTGGATATCAAACTGCAGCTTGCAGCGCTCGATATTGCCATCAAGCCGAGCGCCTTGGGCAGCATGAGTCTTTTGGATATGGAAGCAAAGGTAGATGTCAGCGCCTGTGCCTTTAACTGTATTGAGTTTCCGGTTTTGAAGGATTGTTATTCCACGCAATTCGGTTGCGAGTGCAATTTTAAGAATGTCAGTGTCGACAGAATTGTTACCACGCTCTCTAAAAGCTATATGCACAAGATTGCCGTGGAGCAGTTGAGCGATGTGGCGCGCGTGATGGATGTGTGGTGCGACGGTATTCAAACCAAGGCAAAATTAGAGGAAGGGCAACTGGTTTTCTTCGGCTCGCTCGATGCCTATGTGCTCTATGAGGATACCGAAGGCGTTATCAATTTAAAAAGCGCACAAAGTGAGTTTCGCTTTGCCGAGGCGCTGCCTGAGGTATGCAATATTAAGTGCGAGCCGAAGGCGGTTATCACCGGGTGTGATTATATCATCACCCCGGGCGGCGTGGAAATCCGCGCGGATATTCAACTGCGCGCCATTGTTTTTGAGTGTATCAGCGAAAAGGTGGTGGATGAAATTACACTCAGTGAAGAGGCGTTGCCGAAAACCAACTCTCTTTTCATCTATTACCCTAAAGCCGGGGAAAGCCTTTGGGATATTGCCAGAAGGTATAAAACCACCGTTGCCGGCATTCTCAAAGAAAACGATATCAGCGAGGAAAGTATCGCCGGCGAGCGACCGCTGCTCATTTGGGCATAAAAATTGCCTGTTTTATGATTGAATAAAGCGCTGCTGTTTGCTATAATAATACATATTTGAGATGGAGAGGTTATTATGGCAAATCAGTTTGAAAGAACAGCGCTTATCCTCGGTGAGGCGGCACTTGAGAGACTGTCGCGCGCCCGCGTTGCCGTGTTCGGCTTGGGCGGTGTCGGCGGCTATGTTGTAGAGGGCTTGGTGCGCGCCGGAGTCGGCAATTTAGTGATTGTAGATAACGATGTTATCACAAAGAGCAATTTAAACCGCCAGATTTTAGCACTGCACTCCACACTCGGGCAGGCGAAAACCGAGGTAGCGCAAAAGCGTATTCAAGATATCAATCCCGCTTGCCGCGTGGAGGCTCACAAGACCTTTGTTCTCCCTGAAAATGCAGACAGCTTTCATTTTGATACATATGATTATGTGGTAGATGCGGTCGATACATTAACCGCAAAGCTTTGCCTTGCCGCGTGCGCAAAGCGTGCAGGCACACCGATTATCAGCTGCATGGGCACCGGCAACAAAACGCAGGCTGAGTTTGTGATTACCGATATTTATCAAACCCATACCGACCCTTTGGCGCGGGTGATGCGCAAGGAATTAAAAAAGCGCGGCATTGATTCGCTTAAAGTGCTTTATTCGCCGCAAAAGGGCACTCGCCCCGCTGCCGAGGCGCTCGAAAGGGTGATGCGCGCGGAGCAGGCAGAGGGCTCGGTCAGGCGCGATGTTCCCGGCTCGATTTCTACCGTGCCGAGTGTGGCAGGGCTGATGATAGCGGGCGAGGTAATTAAGGATTTACTTGCAAATAGTTAAAAATCACCGCTTTGGCAGCTCTGCCAAAGCGGTTTTCCGAAATTTATGTTGACACGCGGCACTTTAGCGTGCTAAAATACTACTGTTAAGAATCTTTATAAGAGGTGCAAATTTCATCAGTAAGCGCAGTGTAGCGGAAAAGCGTTGCGCGGAAAGGGGAATTTGCCGAAGTGTCGTAATAATTCCGTAAAAAGCGATGCTGGGGCTGCAGAGAATATCTGCAGCACTGTCACAGAAATGTGGAGTGCTTTCAAAGGTTACTGTATCTTTGGCAGATTGCACTTGCAATCTGTTTTTTGTTTTGTGAATATGGGGGAACCCATCATATAGGAGGAAAAATATGAATAGGAAATCAAAGCGCATAGGTGCACTGATTGCGGCAATGATGCTCGTGCTGATGCTCGTTGCTTCATCTGTTGTATCTTTTGCTGCCGATGCCGAGGAGCCTGCCACGACCGCAGCGGCCGATTCAAGCTCCGTGGTAGTGAATGTGGATGGCGAAGATGTCGAGTATGACCTTGCCGATGAGGAAGGCGCTTCCGCTTATGTGGACTCTTATGCCGACAATTTGACCAACGACTCTAATTTTGAAACCAATATCAAAACCGCCCTGGCAAAGGTGCGCGAGTCCATTAAAACCTATGCCACCTTCTGGGCGCTTCTTCCGCCGATTATCGCCATTGTTTTGGCGCTGATTACAAAAGAGGTGTATTCATCGCTCTTTATCGGTATTTTGGCGGGCGGTTTAATCTATTCCAACTTTAATTTTGAAAAAACCGTTGTGCATGTTTTTAAAGAGGGCTTTATTGATTCCGTTGCCGATTCTTATAACATCGGTATTATCATCTTCTTAGTGCTTCTTGGCGCTTTGGTAGCGATGATGAATAAAACCGGCGGCTCTGCCGCATTCGGCAGGTGGGCGGCAAAGCACATCAAAACAACCCTCGGTGCACAGCTTGCCACCATCGCACTCGGTGTGCTGATTTTCATTGATGATTACTTTAACTGCTTAACTGTAGGCTCCGTGATGCGCCCGGTGACAGATGCAAAGAAGGTCTCCAGAGAGAAGCTTTCTTACCTGATTGATGCCACTGCGGCGCCTGTGTGCATTATCGCGCCCATCTCTTCTTGGGCGGCAGCGGTTGCAGGCTTTGCAAAGGGTGCCGGCGCAGAGAGCGGTATGTCACTGTTTGTCAGAGCCATTCCGTTTAATTTCTATGCTATTTTAACCATTGTGATGATGCTCTTTATCTCCATCACAAGATTTGATTACGGCCCGATGAAAAAGTTTGAGGCTGCAGCAAGAATGGGCAAGGCAATTGAGGAAATCGATGCCAGAAAGAGCGACGAGCTTAAGGAAAACGACAAGGGTAAGGTTATTGACCTGTTGATTCCGGTTCTTTTCTTAATCATCGCTTGTGTCATCGGTATGATTTATTCCGGCGGCTTCTTTACCGAAGGCGAGGAGGGCTATCATAACTTTGTGACTGCATTCTCCAATTCCGATGCATCCGTCGGCTTGGTTTACGGCTCGTTTATCACCATTATCTTTGCGGTGATTTACTTCCTTTGCAGAAGAGTTATTTCCTTCAAGGACTGCATGGAAGCTATCCCTGAGGGCTTGAAGGCAATGACACCGGCAATTCTGATTTTGGTTTGCGCTTGGACTTTAAAGACCATGACCGACAGCTTGGGTGCAAAAATCTTCATTTCTCAACTCGTTGAAGGCTCCGCAGGCTCCTTCAGTATGTTCTTACCGGCAATTATCTTTGCAATTGCAGTCGGTCTCTCCTTCGCTACCGGCACCTCTTGGGGTACCTTCGGCATCCTGATTCCGATTGTGCTCAGCGTATTCAGCGGCAGCGATGGCAACATCACCATTATTGCGATTTCCGCTTGCATGGCAGGTGCGGTTTGCGGTGACCACTGCTCGCCGATTTCCGATACCACCATCATGGCTTCCGCAGGCGCAGAGTGTAACCATATCAACCATGTGTCCACACAATTGCCGTATGCATTGACTGTAGCAGGGGTATCCTTTGTCAGCTACATCATTGCGGGCTTCATCCAATCTGCTTGGATTGCACTGCCCATTTCCATCGCTTTGATGATTGGTACATTGTTTGTATTAAAGCTCATTTTAGGCAAAAAAGAAAGCAAAGCAAAATAAGCTAAGATAAGTTCAAAGCTGCTTCAACCATGTGTTGAAGCAGCTTTTTTTGTTTTTCGGTTAAAAGATGTTTTCGGCTTTCGGCTGAATACTTGTAATAATATGCGTCGCTTCAAATTCCAAATCCTCGCAAACGCGCAAAATCTCCGCCTTATCCCTGCTTTTGCAGGCATGGTAGAGCTTGTCGACACATTCCTCTAATGTGTCATAGTGGATGTGCGTTGTTAAAAGGGAAAAGGCAAGACTATCTTTGTTCCACATCGCTTTGAGTGCCTGCGCCTGCTCGCCGAGGGAATCGCTCTCATCACTTTGTGCGCTCTGCTCTATGGCTTCGGCTAAGTCAATAAGCTCGTGGCAATCCTTGGTGATGGTTAAAAATGAAACAATGCAAAATGTCGCGCAGATGCTTAGCAGAATGCCTGCAATATACACTCTTTTCATATAGCTTTATCCTTCTTTACGGTGTAAAAATTTCCTGCTCTGTCACAGGTCATCAGCATCACATCCTGCATCCTGAGCTTGCTCTTTTTTAACTGCGCCGCAATAGCGGCTTCATCTGTTCCGATTTCATTAAAATGCTCGCTGATGATTTCGCCATCGCTAATCACGGTGTATGGTATCAGCTTCGG
>ONWY01000078.1 GCA_900321665.1 uncultured Eubacteriales bacterium | reverse complement strand
CGATGCTTGTTAAAGAGTTCGGCAAATTAACGCTTTCCAAACTCTCGCAACCGCCGAAGGCATATTTACCGATGCTTTGCACGGTGTTCCCGAGTGTAACGCGCTCAATCGTTCTGCAATTCCAAAACGCGTTTTCGCCAATGGTGGTGACACCGTTTGCAACAACCACTTTATTAAATTTTTCTTTAAAGGCATACCACGGCATAGAGGTGGAAGTATAGTCATACATCGCGCCGGTTCCTTCAATATATAATGTGCCTGTGCTGTGGTCGGTTCTGAACGTCAGGTTTTCACCGCAAGTGCCGAAGCACTGGGGTTTTGCTTTTAACAGTGGCGCATTGTAAGCGGCAATCTCTATATTATCCCACTGTGTGTCTGTGCCGCCAAAGTTGACCGTTTCCAATGCCGTGCAACCGTCAAAAGCGTTTTCACCTATGCTTCCGAGGGCTTCGGCGAATGTTACCTCTGTAAGATTTTTACACCCTCTAAAAGCATTGTTACCAATACTTATTACATAATCTGCAATATAAACCGAAATAATATCATCTTTGTAATCTTTCCACGGCACTGTATCGGCAGTGTAATTGTACATCGAGAAGTCCCCTTCTCCGTTAGCGTCAATCATAATCATTCCCGCGCTTTTATCAAAAATATAAGTAAGGTTTTCACCGCATTTACCGTAAGTAGAAACTGCTGCATTCAGCAAAGCGCTGTTCCCTGTCGAATCAGTGATTGCGTTTAACCTTTTAGCACTGCCGTTTTGATACATAATTCCCGCAATACTGTTGCACCCGTTAAATGCGTTAGCTTTAATACCTGTAAGCGTTTCGGGAAAGCTGATTTCCTCTAAATCGGCGCAACCGGCAAACAAACCTGTGCCAAGCGTTTGAATCCCGTCGCTAACATTCAATCTGTAAACGGAACTGTTTGCAAAGGGCGAAACTTTTTCGGTGCTGTTATAATCATAAGTTGCGCCCGTTCCCGTAATGGTTATTTCTGCCATAAAAGAATCCCACACATACATTGCATCATCGCCGATAAAATCACAGGTAGACTGATAATGTATCTGCACATCGCTTAAGTCTGTATTGTCGCCCTCAATCGTAATGCTATTCCATTCAGAATATGTGCCTTCAAAGTAAATATCCTTCAGCTTATAGCATCTGTGAAACGCATAATTTTCTATTTTCGTAACAGTGGCAGGGATTGTAATTGATTCTAAGACTCTGCAATCGTTAAAAGTATTGTCATCTATAATTTCTAAGTCGTTCGGAAGCCGATAGGATTTAAGGGATGTACAACTGAAAAAAGCGCCCGAATAGATATATTTAAAATTAGGCGAAAGCGGATTAATAATGCGTGTAAGAGAGGTGCATTCTTCAAATGCGCTGTCTCCGATGCTAACTAAGTTCTCGGCACCTGAAAGGTCAACAGTTTTAAGACCGGCACATTTGCGAAACAACATGGTGCCGAGTTTTGTTACGCCGGAACCGACTATCACTTTTTTAATTGCCGTTTTTTCATAAAACGGCGAATCTTTATAATAATTCCACGTTGCGCCCGTTCCGTCAAGAGTAAGCAATCCAGTGGAAGTATCAAATGTGTATGTAACATTTTCACCGCACGTTCCTTCCAAATCAAGTGCATGCGCTACCACGGGCACGCAGGTAAAGATGCTCAAAAGCATCACGGCGGTTAATATAAGAGATAAAGCCTTTTTCATAAGTTGCTCCTTTAAAAAAATCGTACAAAATAAAAATTTATATAAATAACCATAATAATCATAACAGAAAAAAACCGCTATGTCTATCAGCCAAAAGAATGATATTCTTTTTTTCATGTAGTGCTCCCTGTGGTTTAAATAAATTTGCTCCGAGTTTCCTTTTGGAAACTCGGAGCAAATTTATTTGTTGTCTGTTTATTTTTATTTGTTTTTCAGGTTGCGCCTAAGCGGCGGTCGTGAAAGAAGCGCTCCACGCCTTGCTTAAGCCCTGCGTATTTTTGCGCTTGCAGGAGCGGGTCGGCTTCCAAAATGGTGCGCGCGGCGTCGCCCGTGGCGCGCAGGGTATCCATATCGGTGAGCAGGTTTGCGATTTTGAGGTTGATTAAGCCGTGCTGCCGCTCACCGAAAAAGTCGCCGGGACCGCGCAGCTTCAAATCCTCATCGGCAATTTGAAAGCCATCTGCCGATTGCTTCATGATTTCGAGGCGCTGCATGCTTTTTTCGGAGCTGTTATCACTGACCAATACGCAATAGGAGCGGTGCGCGCCTCTGCCGATTCTGCCGCGCAGCTGGTGCAGCTGCGAGAGTCCGAAGCGCTCGGCGTTTTCAATCACCATCACCGTAGCATTCGGCACATCGATACCGACCTCAATCACGGTGGTCGCCACGAGCAGGTCGATTTCGCCCGCCTTGAACCTGCGCATGACAGCATCCTTTTCGCTGCCCTTCATCTTGCCGTGGAGAATACCGATGCGATAGTTTTTGAAAGCACCGCTTTTGAGCTTGTCGGCATACTCGGTGGCGCTGAGCAGGTCGCTCTCGCCCTCCTCCACAAGCGGGCAGACAATGTAAGCCTGCCTGCCGGCATCGATTTCTTTTTTTAAGAAGGCATAGAGCCGGCGGCGGTAAGAGGTATCGACCGCATAGGTCTCTATCTTTTGCCTGCCGGCGGGCAGCTCATCTAAAATACTGATATCCAGCTCGCCGTAAATAAAGAGCGCGAGGGTGCGCGGAATCGGGGTGGCAGACATGACGAGCAGATTCACATTTTCACCTTTTTTTGCCAAGGCGCTGCGCTGCTTTACTCCAAAGCGATGCTGCTCATCGGCAATCACAAGCGCGAGGCTTTGGAAGGTGACATCGCCTTGAATCAGCGCATGGGTGCCGATGACCACCGCGACCTCGCCCGCGGCGATGGCAGCCTTTGCCTTGCGCTTTTTGGCAGCGGTCATGGAGCCTGTCAGCAGCGCGGTGCGAATGCCCGCCTTCTCAAAGAGCGCGCTGATGGTTTCAAAGTGCTGCTCTGCCAATATCTCTGTGGGCGCCATCATCGCGCTTTGCATGCCGTTTTTGGCGAGGGTATACATCAAGCTCATCGCTACCGCGGTCTTGCCGGAGCCGACATCGCCCTGCACCAGGCGGCTCATCGGTGTTTCCGCCTTTAAATCCTCCACCGCTTGTGCAATAACGCGCTGCTGCGCGCCGGTGAGGGTGTAAGGAAGCAGCGCGGCAAATTCCGCACTGTAGTCTTTGGTGATTTTCGGGCTGCTTGCCACCGCTGTGCGCGCGCGCATGCTCAAAAGCCCCAATTGCAAATACAGCAGCTCGTCAAAAATCAGCCTGTTTTTGGCTTTTTCGAGCGAGAGCGCCGTGTCGGGGAAGTGGATTTGCTGCAGTGCTTCCCACTCGCCCATCAGCTCAAAAGAGTCAATCAAGCCCTGCGGGAAGGGTTCTGCAATAGGGTCAATGCTATGCAGCGCGCTTTGCATCACCTTGCTGATGATGGGGGAGCTGAGCCCTGCGGTGAGCGGGTATATCGGCTTAATCGCCGCCTGCTGCGCGGCGATTTCAATCTCGGGGTTGACCATTTTGCGCTCGGTAAAGTTGCCCTCCACCTTGCCGAAAAAGTAGTAATCTTTCCCAAACTCCAGCCGTGCGGCGGCATAGGGGTTATTAAAAATAGTAATTTCCATCACATGCGCATTGTCGCTCACGCGGGTGGAAAATACCTTTATCCCGGTGCGCGGGGAGGTGAAGCTTTGCACCTGGCGAATGCAGGTGGCTTTGATGCAGGCAAGCTCGCCGAGCTCTGCTTCGGCAATGGTTTTCACATCGCTCCAATCCTTATACGCGCGCGGATAGTAGCGAATCAAATCCTCAACCGTTTCTATATTCAAGCGCGCAAAAAGAGCCGCGCGCTTTTCGCCGACTCCCTTTACATATTGAATTTTGGAATTTAAAGCGGTCATTTGCTCCACTCCCGAATTTGCGGAAACGCCATGTTTTCGCTGATGGTACCCTGTGTTTTCAGCTGCGCGCCGAGGCAAACATTGGCGCAGCGGTAGCAGATGGGGATAAAGGGCATCTGCGCGCAAAATGCGCTCACAAAGTCCTGCAGCGAGGCGTTGCCGCCCTTAAAGAGAACATAGGTTTTTTGAATGGTGGAAAAATCAATGCCGAAATCGGCGCCGCCGTCATTCGCAAAGAAGCAATCCAAATTAAAATCATTGGGGATTTTGACCTCGCCGAGATACAAATCAAAGTTTTCGTTTTCGACGGCGATGTTGTATTCATCCAGCGGCATTTTGTTGATATCCACGCTGATGCCCATGCCGATGAGCTGGGTTTTGATTTGCTCGGCAAGGGCGATTTTCATATTGTTGGTGCTGTTGACCAAAATGGTCAGGCTGATAGGCTTTTCCTCATACAGCAGGTTGATGCCCATTTTATCATAGGCACAGCCGGCATCGGCAAAGGCAGCCTTCGCCTGCTTTGCGTTACTCAAAACGGAATCTGCCACAATGGAGCCCATTTCGCTCCACTTGGAATCGAAGGGGGTGGCGGTGGCAATGCCAAAGCCCTCCAGCGCGGTATCACACAGCTCGCTTTGGTTGATACAGTAGGCAATTGCCTTTCGGAAGGCAGCATCCTTCAAAAGCCCTTTTTTGGAATTGATGCCGAGAAAAACAAGGTTATTGAGCTTTGCCTTGGCGGATTGGATGGCAGAGGTGCGCACATTGCCCTCGGCAAGTGACTCGAAAAGGTAATCGATTTTTTCGCTGTTAAAGAGCTTTTGCGCGCTGCTTTCATCCGCGCACTCCACAAGCTCGATGGTATCAAAGTGCGGCTTGTCTCCCTCGTGGTTTTTATTGTAAGCGAGAGAATAGGCGCCGTCCTCTTCCTGCAGTGCGTACAGCCCGGAGCCGATGCGGTTATTCTTTTGGCTGAGGATGGGGAAGGTCAGCAGATTGAGTGCATACACATTTTTGCTCGCCAGGGTAAAGCGCACCACCGAGGAGCCTTTTTCCTGCACGGCTTCGATGCTTTTCAGCGCCGCCTTGTAATGGTCGGACTGCTTGGCGCGGTTGAAGGAAAACACCACATCCTTGCTTGTCAGCGCGCTGCCATCGGAAAACAGTGCCGATTTTAAGGTCACGGTGATGGTTTTATCCTCTAAAATATAGGTATCTGCCAGCTGCTCGACCGGCATACAGCTTTCATCTATCACAAACAGCGATTCATACACAAGCTCGCTCAATAAGCGGTTAAAGGAAGCGGTTTCCCCATAAGGGTCAATCATTTCCTCCGCGCAAAAAGGCAGGCGCAGCGAGCCGGATACAGATGACGGCTCGGTGCTGCTTTTTTTGGAGCAGGCAGCCAAGCCGAAGGCGAGCGCCGCGACAAGAAGTAAAGCTAAAAGCTTTTTTCTAATCATACTATCACTTAACCTCAATTCTTTCAATTTTGCGCGCTTTACCGCTTGTTTCATCAATTTCTACCACAACCGCCTGCAGCGAGCAGGGGCTGTCGGGGCTTTCAAAGCGCACCGGCAGCATGGTTTTCATTTTTTCGATTGCCAGCTCTTTTTTGATACCTAAGCAGGAATCCATCGCGCCAGTCATGCCGACATCGGTGATGTAGGCGGTGCCGCCGGGTAAAATTTGCTCGTCGGCAGTCGGCACATGGGTGTGGGTGCCGACAAGCGCGCTGATTTTACCGGCAAGGTAAAAGCCCATCGCTCTTTTCTCGGCAGTTGCCTCGGCATGAAAATCCGCCACAATCACCCGGCATCCTTCGCTTTGCAGCGCTTCCACCGCCGCATCTGCCGCATAAAAGGGATTGTCGACATTCTCCATGCCGAAAACGCCGATGAGATTGATAACACCGATTTTCAGCGCCCCTTTGTGCAGAATGATACTGCCCCTGCCGGGTGCATTGCGGTTCCAATTGGCAGGGCGGATGATGGGATTATTTTCATTGTCCAAATATTCATAGATTTCTCTGCGGCGCAAGCCGTGGTTACCGAGGGTAAGCACATCGGCTCCGCTATCGAGCAGGCGGTCGGCAGAGCGGGGGATAACACCGTTGCCCTGCGCGGAGTTTTCGGCATTGATTATGGTAAAATCAATCGCATAGTGCTGCTTTACCGCGCGCAAATTTTTCTCGATAAAGGCGCAGCCGCCATCGCCGACAACATCTCCGATAAAAAGAATATTCATACTTTCTCCGTTCCGATTCTGAACTTCCCGCCGCGCAAGAGTGCGGGCGGATATGGATATGGGCATAAAGGTTTGAATTTTTATATCCATATCATATTCTATTTTAAGGAAAAAATCAAGTTTTAGGGGAAGGGGGGCTCGCTGCGCGAGCAAAGAAGAAAGAAAAAAGAAGAAAGAAGAATGGTGGGCGGGACACCCGCACCCGTTCCGCTGCGCTCTATTTACGATGAATGTAAATTGGATGTTCAATTTAATCTCTTCTTGGCGCCCCTTGATGAGGGGAGCTGTCGCCA
>ONWY01000095.1 GCA_900321665.1 uncultured Eubacteriales bacterium | reverse complement strand
TGGTTGCGGAAGCTGTTTTTTGCTTAAATCGGCTCAAAATGAGCCATACTCTTTATGCCTTCTCCGTGCCGGTATTCATTTGCCCGAAGTAGTGCTTGACGGCGAATTTTTCACAATCTCTCATCGCGTTTGAGAGCATACTCGACATCATTTCCGGCGCTTCCTTCATCCCTTTTTTAATCCACTCGGTGATAATGCCGGCGCTGCCGTAGGCAAAGAAGGAGGCGATGAAGTTTTTATCGGTATCGGTAATCTTCTTGTTGAGCTCGGTTTTCATATCCTCCACGACCTCGTAGTATTTCTCGCGCACAATGCGGAACAGGTAGCCGCTAAACTCCGTGTTGCTGTAACGAATCGCGTTGGTATAGAATTTCTTGTCTCTAAGCATGAGGCGGAACATATCGCAGATGCCGCGCTCCCAATTTTCCGGCAACAGCTGCTTATCGACCGGTTTTATCACCTCGTTGTAAAAAATCCAATTAATCAGCTCATACTTATCTTGAAAGTGGTAGTAGAAGGTCTGCCTGTTTAAATCGCAGCCGGCTGTAATATCGCTGATTGAGATTTTGTCAAACGGCTTAAGCTCCATCAGCTTCTTAAAAGAAGCTGCGATAGCTTGCTTTGTAATCACTGAGTTAGACATACATAACCTCGCTTTCGGAGAATATTGGTACTCTCCGTAATCATAATCCCCTAAAAATCCCTACCAAAAATTTTATCATATGTCAAAAAACATTACAATGTAGAAATATTGTGTTTTAAACAATCGGACCAAATTGTAAAAAATTTGACTAAATCGGCGATTTAAGGTATAGTATTGAATTATCCGAAACAGGAAAAGGAAGTATTATGAAATCATTTTTCAGGAAAGAAAATATCAAGGAGCTCATAAAATATATTATCTTCGGTGTGCTGACCACGCTTGTGAGCCTGCTCAGCTTCAAGCTGTTTGACTTTTTGCTCGGCGAGAAGCTCTATTTGGTGAGCAATGTGCTCAGCTGGATATGCAGCGTCGCCTTTGCATTTGTGACCAATAAAGTGTGGGTATTCGGCTCCAAATCGCGCAGTGCAAAGGTGCTGCTGCGCGAAAGTCTTTCGTTTGCCGGCGCGCGCCTGTTCAGCCTCGGGGTAGAGGAGCTCGGGCTGTGGCTGCTTGTCAGCGCCATCGGCATGGGGCAGATGCAGCCGCTGCAGATTTTATCTGTCAGCATCAACGGCAATATGATTGCAAAGGTTATCATGCAGGTGGTCGTGGTCATCCTCAATTATGTGTTCAGCAAGTTTATCATCTTCAAAAAAAGGGAGAATAGCAGTGAAGCAGATTCTTAAATCCTGTACCGCGCTCATCGCAGCGCTGAGCTTGGCAGCCGTGCTTGCCGCCTGCCGCAGGGCACCGCAGCCGACCACCACCGCAACTGCAAAGCCTCCCGCCACCACGGCAGCCGAAACGACAACGCAGGCGCCTTCGCAGGATAACGAGAGCGATTTGCTGGTGTATGACTTCCTCAGTGATGCCGAAAAAGAGGTCTACAACCGCTTGGTGGAAGCGATTGAAGGCTCCGAAGCGTATATGGAAGAGGATGTGGCGGAATTTTCCGCCAAGATAGTAGACAGAGTCTATTTCTACTACCTCTTGCCCGACAGACCGGATTTATTCTATGTGCGCGGCAACAGCAATTTGTACGAGTACACCGGCACGGGAGAGGAGCTTGCCCGCTTTGATATTCAGTACATTTACAATGGTGTGCAATACGACGAGCGCATGCAAAAGATAGAGAGTATCGCGCGGCAAATCCGGCAATCGCTGCCCGAGAATGCCGATGATTTCGCAAAGGCAAAAGCGATATATGATTACCTGATTGAAAACTGTGATTATGATTATGATTACACCGGCAATTCACAGCAGGAGGCGCAAACCAACGCTTCCTATGCCGATGGGGCGCTGGTGGATGGCAAGGCGGTTTGTTCGGGCTACTCGCGCGCCTTCAAGCTCTTGGCAAACAAGCTCGGTATAGCCTGCATGTGCGTTTCCAACAGCGACCACGAGTGGAACATTGTGCGCATCGGGGGCGATTACTACCACATTGATGTCACTTGGGCGGATACCGAGGATAACCCCGGCGAGCGCTATTTCTGCGTGACAGACGAGGAAATTTACAAGGACCGCGAAAAGCCGCGCATTGCGGTGCCGGAGTGCGTGGTGGTGAGGTAGAGCGAAAGCACGAAAGGTACTTTCGTGCAATGAATAATGAATAATTGTGGTGGCAAGGCTGTGCCTTGCATTTTATGACTACCCTTTCGCCGACTTTGTCGGCACCTCCCCTGACAAGGGGAGGCGTTAAGAGGTGGCAAGGCTGTGCCTTGCATTTTATGACTACCCCTCCGCCGACTTTGTCGGCACCTTCCCTGACAAGGGGAGGCATTAAGAGGTGGCAAGGCTGTGCCTTGCATTATATGACTACCCCTCCGCCGACTTTGTCGGCACCTTCCCTGACAAGGGGAGGCATTAAGAGGTGGCAAGGCTGTGCCTTGCATTTTAATGCTAAACACTAAAACCGCGCACATTGTGCGCGGTCTTTTGCTGTAAAGGAAAAGTACTTTAGTCAAAAGTGCCTAAGACAGGGATGGTTTTATTAGAAAGTTTGTCATAAAATGATAAAGAAAAAATCTATATTTCTGCCAAAATTTTATAGAAAAAATTGTAAAAATAATAGAATTTTGATTTTAATTTGTTATTTTAAAGCTTTTATATTGAAAAAGAGAAGCGGTTTGTGGTATAGTTAGTGTGCAAAAGAACTACTTATATTATATATAAGAGATTAAGTTAGCTAATTTGGAAAGGAGTACCGTCAGCATGGCAGAAAACAGAGGTGTGCAAACACAGTTGCAAACAGTAGAAGAGCTGAATGCCGAGCTTGCGACACTCCGCGCAAGAGTGAAGTACAAAACTTCCTTCTCGATTTTCATCATTTCGCTGCTTGTGATGATTACCACAACCCTTGCCTGGTTCACTGTTTCCGGTCTCGCGGGCACAGATGGCTTAGATATGAACTGTACCACCGGCAGCGAGCTTAGAATTGCCACCTCCAACCTCGGCACCGATATCAATGCCTACGAAAAAGAGGTCACCGCCGAGATGATTAATGCGCAGCTGACCGCCAACAACTACAAGGTCTTGCAGGACATCCGCCTTGAGCCGCTCTCCACCCAAAATGCTTCGAGCGATATCGGCACTCGCCTGTTTTTGCAAAACGGCACCGAGCGTACCGAGGAGGGCCCGGGCAACGGCGAATATCTGCTGATTAACCTGTGGCTGATTTCCGGCAACGCGGTCGATGTTTACCTGACCGATAAAGAGAGCGAAGCCGGCGCGAACGACGGCACCAAAATCACCTCCGCGGCAGACAATACCGCCGCACAGGCAGAGGTTATCCGCGCAGCGAGAATCAGCTTCGCACCCGAAGGTGAATCTCCGAAGATTTATGAAATCGAACAGCGCGGCTATGCGGCAAACCAAACCAATGCCTTTTGGAACATTTCCGAAAACAGCGAAGCCAATAAGATTTGCTCGCTTGAGGCAAACACTCCCAAGCAAATCACCGTGCGCGTCTGGATTGAGGGCGAGGATCCGCTGTGCGACAACAGTGTGCAGCAGGCAGGCTTCTCGGTAGACCTGCAGTTTGAGGGCGATAAAATCGCGCAATAAAACCGCTGCGCACCGGGCGCAGCAATTTGAATGGTTTTAATGATATTTATATAATTTTGGAGAAAAAGAATGGCAAGAAAGAAAAAGGTAAAACCCGAAGAGGAATTCACGCCGCTTGACCTGAATTCTTTGGAAGCGCAAACACAGCGCATTGTCGGCAGAGCCAATGCCGGCAGGGAAGCGGAGCAAACCTCGCGGGATAATAAGGTAATCAAAAAAATCATCATTACCATCCTTACTATTTTATTAATTTTGTTGATTCTTTGGTTGGTCTCCCTGTTCATCACGCTGTATGGCGACTTGGTCATCAGTACCGACAGGGACTTGCGCGAAAACGGTATCGTGCTCAGTGCCGATGAAGGCTTTGAAAACGCGGCAATCCAGCTCAGCGCGCCGAAGGTGCAGGATGCGACCAACATTACATACGATTGGCTGCCGAAAAACCTTGATAAGACAGACGGCGCCCACAACGGCGAAAATTACCTGGCATACACCTTCTACCTCAAAAACGGCGGTAAAGACAGCTTGGATTACACCGGTACCATGGAGCTGACCGGCACTGCCAACGGGATGGATGAAGCAATTCGGGTAATGATTATCAAAAACGGCGATGAGCTTGTCTACGCCAAGGGAACCAAAGCAGACCGCTCCAAAGCCGAGCAGGGCACCATTGCCTGGCTCGACGATACGACGATTATGCAAACCCAAAGCAAAGACTTTTCGCCCGGTTCGGTTGACAAATACACCGTTGTCATCTGGATTGAAGGAAACGATTTAGAATGTACAAACGATATCTTAGGAGGCTACATCAGGTCGAGGATACTCTTCTCTGTTGCCGACTCTGAAGAGAGCCAAGCACCTGCTTTCTCTTAAGTATCGCAAGCACATTTTAAATAAATAATTTTTAAATCTTTTCGGTTTGTACGGAAAGAAATCCTAAAGGAGGATTAAACAATGAAAACAAAAAACATGCGTAAAAAGGCTTTAATTGCTTCTCTTGCTATGCTTTTGGTTGCTGTTGTTGCTTTATCCGGCGCTACATACGCTTGGTTTGCATCCAACACAGCTGCTAAGGCAAGCGGTCTCAGCTTCAAGTCTTCACAGCCGAGCTCCTTGCTTTTTGCTGACAAGGGTTCTTCTGTGACCGATGAATCAAAGTGGGTTGGTGCTTACGATATCACTTATACCGCTAACACCCTTCTTACTCCCTGTTCATCTCTCAACGGTGCCAGCTTCATCGAAGTAAAAGATGTTACTGCTGCAGGTTCTGAGTCTACCACTTTGGTTAAGTCCATAGGTGAAGGCGGTAAGACAGCTACTTATGAGTTTGATGTAAAATCAACTGCTCCTGACACACCGCTCTATGTAAAGAGCATCACCGCTTCTAACAACGCTTCTATTGCTCCGGCAATCAGAATCGCTGTTAAGGTTGGCGATAATGCTGCTAAGGTATTTTGCTTAGGCACTGCTCAAACTACTTATGCTATTACAGCAGCAGGCTCCTATGTTCAGGATAGCGCTTCCTTCGCTAAGTTCTATTCTAATGAAGATATTGAAGGCATCACTAAGACCCAGCAGGTTATCACCACTGCTAATACTGCAGATGCACTTGTTGCTACTCTTGGTGCAAACGTTCCGCAGACCATCTCCATCACTGTATGGCTTGAGGGTAACGACAGCCGCTGCAACAACACTGCAATGGGCCAAATCATTGACTCCTTCGAGTTCAACTTTGGTACCTCTATCTAAGTTTTATAAATATTTAAAACTAATTTAAAATTTCGGCAAATCTCTAGTTATAAAGTTTAAAACATTATAACAGACTAATTACATGTGGAAAGGCTATTTCGGGCTATGGAAGTATTAAAGAAAATCTTAAACATTATTATTGATATATTTATCGTTTTGGTAGTAATTGTTTCGGCGATTATCGCCGTGGTATCAATCACTGCCCGAGATAGCGGTGTAGCGAATTTATTCGGCTATGTTCCTTTCTCCGTACAATCGAATTCCATGTCACCTGTCTTCGAGACAGGTGACCTGATTGTCGGAAAAATGGTTCCGAAGGAGCAGAGAGTACTTGAGAACTTCCACAAGGGCGACATTGTGACCTTCTGGTCGCAGCAGCTCAATGAAGATAATATTTTGGTAGATTTCTTAAATACGCACAGAATTGTGGATATCAGAACCGATGCCGGCGGCAACCAAATCATCATCACCAAGGGTGATAACAATGATGAAGAGGACCAAAGCTTCGTAGTGG
>ONWY01000267.1 GCA_900321665.1 uncultured Eubacteriales bacterium | reverse complement strand
TTGTGATCTCCTGTACACCACATGGACTTCATCGTGCGACGCTCTTGAAAGAGGAATCAGGTTTGAAGGACTCCAGAAGAGCTTCGGATCTTCCTCCGCTGGAACGATGTGGTGCACCGTGGAAGGAGATTCGATCCGTCCTTTACTCTGCGCCAATGGATCCAGTCCGCCATACATAGCCATGATGTTTTCCCGGAGTTTTTGCCACCGCTTTGAATGATACAGGGCCCGCGTTCCTTCTGGTTTTGAGTACTCCCGTTTGTAATCACAGTGGGGGCACTTAAAAATTCCCTCCGGTATTCTTTTTCCGCAATGCGGGCAACGCTTGTATATAGGCATTTCTTTCCTTCCCACAAAAATGGCGGGGCTCTGTGTTTGCGTATGCCCCGCCTGTAGTATTTATATGCCGGCTTCTACTCGTTCCGGCGCACTTTTATATAGCGACTGCCGACCGCTAAAAACCAAAAGAGCCTCCGCTCGGTGACTCTTTTGGTTTTTCGGCTTTGCACTTATTCTTTATTATTCAACATATTCATCACTGCCAGCGGGTCCTTGGTTTCGCCCTTTACCTGCATTTCAAAATGCAGGTGGCTTTCATCCTTTTGCTCGCAGGGCACCTGCGCGAGCACACCCAAAGCAGCGCCCTTTTCCACCACTTGCCCTTTTTCCACCTTGGTTTCGGTTGCCAAGCCGCAGTATTTTGCCAGCACATCGCCGCCATGGTCAATCACAACCACCGCGCCCCAAAACGCATCGTTATACACATCCACTACCTTGCCCGCATTGACCGCGTTGACCTGCGTGCCCTTTTTGGCGATGATATCAATGCCGTCGTGCACGCGGTAGTCGCCCATCGTGGCGCTTTTTACCAGCTTGCCCGCCGAGTAATCCTTACCGATATCGCCGTTTGCCGGCATCAGCCACTCGCCCTTGTAAGCCTCATTGCTTTCGTAGGCATAAGTGGTCTTTTCGGTGGTGGTTTCCTTCTCCTCGCTCTTTTTTGCGGTGGTGTTTTGCACTGCCGTTGTCAGCTCATCCGGGAAATCGCCGACAGTGTAGGAATTTTGCGAAAGCGGAGTGGTGGTCATCATCAGCTTATTGCTGCGGTTAATCGCCCAAATGCTGACACACAGAGCCGCAATCAAGCTCAGCGTTACCGGGTAAAATACCTTTGATGCCATAAATCTCTTGTATAAAGACGGTTTCTTTTCTTGTTCCATAATAATCCTTCCTTCTTTATGTTTGTTTTCACCTGTATTTTGATGATTGATTTCACCTATAGTTTTGGAAATTATTGCGCGCTTATTCAAAAATATGTATTTTTTATTACTCTTGCCTTTTTTCGGGTATCTCCTGCTGCCGTATTTACAAAAAGTTCATAAATTATACACCCCTTTTTAAAAATTGGGCTGTATAGTATAGGTGTACCAAGGGAAAGACCCTTGCGTACACCTCCTAAAGTTTCATTAGAAACGAATCCCCCTCATACATTTAAAACCAAAACAAAGAAAATGACCGTTTTGAAAAAAGCGGTCATTTTTCTTTTCTTCTATTGCCGATTGCCCGCTTGTGCGGGCAGCAGGCGCGACTTACATCATACCCTCGATGCCGTCAATAATCCCCGAGAGTGCCTTGCCGGCTTTTTTGGCTGTTTTTTTCACAGCTCTTTGATTGGAAAACATATATAA
This sequence comes from uncultured Eubacteriales bacterium, assembly GCA_900321665.1. Classification (GTDB taxonomy): domain Bacteria; phylum Bacillota; class Clostridia; order Oscillospirales; family Acutalibacteraceae; genus RUG714. Next base: position 702 of record ONWY01000267.1, on the reverse strand, counting down.
GCCAAGCGCTCCCAACGACATTCCTGCTACCATGCCGGCACTGAGCGCGCCGATAGCCTTTTTGCTGGATTTTTTCACTTTTCTTCCCCCTTTTTTCCGCCTTGGCGGCTTTCCTTTATAGTATACCCGCGCGCAGCGCAGTTATGCTTATCGAGCGCTGTTATGTTTTAACGCTATTAAGCAACAGGACACCGGCATTCAAATACCCTGCAAAGCTTACCCAAAGCAGGTAGGGAATTTGCAGCCCGCCTGCAAGCGTATCAAGTTTGCGGAAAGCGAGTATCATCCACAATATCAGCGCCCATAGTATCAACAGCCAAATCAGCGCAAAGCCGAATGCCTGAAAGCGAAAAAAAATAATACTCCAAAAGAAATTAAATGCCAGTTGTGCAGCGTAAAGATACAGCGCGCGCTTTCGCTGCGCCGAAGGCGGGCATAAAGAAATGCGCGCCGCACCGATACCCATCAGCGCATAGAGAATACTCCACACAATCGGGAATAAAATCGCCGGCGGTGAAAGTGGCGGCTTTATAATCGTATCGGCATGGCATGGCATATCAGTCACGCACGAACCCGCTTAAAATCCGCTATTTAAGCGTATTCTAGCGTTTTCTAACTTGATTGGCGCCAGCCAACCTGCGTTCTCAAAGCACTAAAATCCATCTTAACTACCCGGATTTTAAGTGCTTAGCAGTTTCTATT
>ONWY01000143.1 GCA_900321665.1 uncultured Eubacteriales bacterium | reverse complement strand
ATCGCCTGCGCGTTGCTTTTAAAGGAATAGTCGGACATTTCGCCCTTCTCAAATTCGGATACGAGAGCGGCGTACTCCTGCCCGTCAGGCTTGATATCGCTGTATTTTTTTTTGACACTTTTTTTCATAGATACCTGTTTTTTCCTGCGTTTCCTTTAATAATTCATTGCCTTTTGCCTGTCCCCGTAATAGTATGAAAGTAGAAAGAAAGTAAGGGGTAGGTTTTTTATGAAAGTTGAAATCGGCGAAAATAATTGCCTGTTGGTTTTTTTGGATAAAGCGGAGGTGCGCTCCGTGCACCTGGTGCCGGAGCAGGCGGCGCAAAATGATGAGGTTGCCCGCCGTATCATCGCCTGCATTTACCGCGATGCCGCAAGGCAGGTCGGCTTCGAGCCGGCGGCTGCCGCAGGGCAGGTGACCGAGCTGCTGCCGTTTGCCGATGGCAGTGTGTTGCTGTGCTTCTCCTTTAAGAAGGTGCGCCAAAAGCTGAAGGTGCGCGCCCGCTGCAAGCATCACTACGCGCTCTACCACTTCGGCTCGCGCGCGGATTTGAGCGCCTTTCTCGGCGCGGCACGGCGGTGGGCGCAGCTGCCCGATGCCGTTTACGAAAGTGAGGGGGCATACCGGGTGCTGTACCGCAACCCCGCGCAGCACACGGAGAACCTGCTCAAGGAGTATGCGCAGCGCTTAAGCTTACCCTTCGCGCTGCAGCGCACCGCGGAGTATTGGCACGCGCTTGATACGGAGCCTATGTATTAATTTTAACGCACTTATTGTGCGAAAAGATTGAATTTTGAGGCAACACTTCTTTATCGGTACTCTCCGTACGAGTGCCGATAATTAATAGCGGTGGAAGTGCCGGATAACCTCTTGCGGGTTTTCGGCGCAGAACACGCTGTTGCCGGAAACCGCCACATTGGCGCCGTTTTCCGCCACAAGAGCGATGTTATCTTTCCCGATGCCGCCATCCACCTGAATGTATTTCCCCTTGCCCGCGCACAGCTCGCTGAGCGCCTTGAGCTTGGGCATCATATCTGCCATAAAGCTCTGACCGGAGAAGCCGGGCTCGACTGTCATCACCAAAATCATATCTGCCATATCGAGGTAGGGCAAAGCCGCCTCGAGCGGTGTTTTCGGTTTGAGTGCCACGCCTGCTTTTAAGCCGCAGGCGTGAATTTTTTCAATCGTTGCCTGCGGGTCGCTCTCGCTCTCGAGGTGAAAGGTGATAAAGTCCGCACCCGCCCCCGCGAAGGCTTCGATGTAGCGAAGCGGCTCGCGAATCATCAGGTGCAGGTCAAAAACCAGCTTTGTCTTATCGCGCAGTGCCTTTACCACTGGCACGCCGAAGGTGATGTTCGGCGCAAAGACACCGTCAATCACATCTAAGTGCAGCCAATCCGCACCGCAGCGCTCTATGCGCTTGCATTCGTTTTCAAGCTGAGAAAAATCAGCGCTTAAAAGAGAAGGAGATACTAACATTTGCTTTTTCCTTTTAAAGATTATAATACATAATAATTATATACTATTGCGCAAAAGTAGTCAAATAATTCGACAAAATTTAACCTAATTGTAATTAAATTCTAATTTAGCGCACACTTCTTGCGCTAAATTAGCAACCGCTTAACGCCCTCCCTTGTCAGGGAGGGGGAACCGCTTGCGGTGGGCGGGTAGTTGTTTTTACTGAGTTTGTGGGGATTTGACTACTTTTTATAAGAGATGTCAACTAAATTCTAATTTATCTGCTCACTGCGTTCGCAAAATAAGAAATAAAAAATAAGAGATAAGAGTGAAGGGCGGGACACCCGCACCCGATTGATAGAACAATCCCTCCGAGTGCTTCGCACCCACCTCCTTTTGCACAAGGTAGGCTCGAAAAGTGCGAATCTATGCCATTTTCAAAGCAATAACTCAAAGTGGAATACTTGCTCTTTTATTTATTAGAGCGAAGCGGAACGAGTGCGAGTGCCTCGCCCTCAACTTTTATTTTTTATTTCTTATTTTTTATTTATTTAGCACACGCTTCGTGCGCTAAATTCTAATTTATCTTACCACTCCTTAAAAAATAAGTCAATCTTTACCGCCACCGCGGCATTTGTTTTCACCCGGAAATTAATTAACTGCGTTTTTTAATTTTAACTTATTTTCTTTTAATTTCTTTTGTGCTATAATTATCTTTGTTTTATAATTTCTATTTACTAAGGAGGTTAATATTTGGCTAAAGATTTATCGATTCCACGCGCTTCCACACCCGAAGAGGTAGAAGTGGATTCCAAAGTGGTTCAAGCCTTTCTTGACAAATGTATGGAGGAAAACAAAGGCCTCCATTCACTGATGGTACTTCGTCACGGCAAGGTTGCATGCGAGGTATACAGAGAACCGTTTAATAAAGACAGTGTGCATATGATGTACTCTTTTTCAAAAAGTGTTACCTCCGTTGCCACCGGTTTTGCGATTGATGAGGGGTACTTCTCTCTTGAAACCAAATTCCTTGATATTTTCCCGGAATTTCGCAACGAGAAAAAGCCCGATGCCTACCTTGAGGAGCTCAGCGTTGAGCACCTGTTGACCATGAGAGGCGGTAAGGGTGTCAGCGTGCTTTCCAATCGTTCGAAAGACTCTTGGTTGAAAAACTTTGTAGAGTCCGATTGGTATGCCGAGCCCGGCACACAGTTTATGTACATCAACGAGTGCATGTATGTTTTATGTGCCATGATTGTCAAAACCACCGGCATGAGCGTGACTGAGTTTTTAACACCCAGGCTTTGGGAACCGCTCGGTATCGATGTGCCCTATTGGGAAACCGACCCCAGAGGCATTGAGGTCGGCGGTTGGGGCTTAATGCTCAAGACCGAGGATGCCGCTAAATTCACCCTTTGCATGCAGCAAATGGGTAAGTATGCCGGCGAGCAGGTCATTCCCGAGTGGTGGGTAAAGGCTGCTTCCAAAAAGCAGGCAGATACCAAAGCAAGCACCAACAAGCCGGATTCCCAAGTGGGCTACGGCTACTGCTTCTGGCGCTGCGCAGGCTATGAAAATGCCTACAGAGCCGATGGTATGTATTCACAATACGGCATTGTATTTGAAGATTTAGATGCGTGCGTTGTCACCACTGCCGGTGAAATCAACACCCAGCAGATGAAAACCTTAATGTGGGAATATTTCCCGAAGGCGTTCCAATCCGAAAGCTATGACCCGGCACAAACCGTGGCGCTTTCCATACCGCCGTTTGAAAAGCCTCCCGCTTCCAAGAGAAGCTTTATGGAAGACAAAATCGAGTGCCAGCGCATTCGTTTCTCCAAGCCTGTCATTTTAAATATCGCAGGCTTCCCGGTCAGTGCCGTTACCATGCCGGCTCTTTATATGGAGAAAGACAGAGCGGGTAACATCAACAACGTTTCCTTTAAGTTTTATGAAAACGACGGTCTCATTATGTGGACAGAGGGCAACGAGGTCAACTGTGTGAAATTCGGTCTTGATGGCGAGTACCGTTGGGACTATATGAAAATCGGCGGCGTAAAATATGAAACCTGTTCGATTGCGCAGTGGAAAAATGACCATATTTTAGAGCTGCACATCAGAGCTCTTGCAACGGTCAGCGAACGCGTGCTTACCTTTACCTTCGATAACAAAAACAGAGTGTTGCTCAAGCCCTCCTCCAACCCGCCCAGCTCCGATATGCTCAATCAGCTTACCGGTAATGTGCAGGATGTTGTGGCAAATGAAGCGCTGAGAAAAGCACTGTTGAAATTCCTGCCCAAAATTCTGGAGGTTGTCGATTCCAAGCACTACGGTATCGTGACCTGATAGGTAAAAACGAAGTGTTCCGTGGTAATTTGTAAACCTGCAATTTTCTGCATTAAGATTGGAGAAACAGCTTATGTTTGAACAATATCTTTCACAAAAGAGAATCCCTGTTCCGACTCCCGAAAGCGTTGTCGACCAAAACGGCAAGGTGGCATTCGGCACATTTGATAAAGAGTTTAAAAATATGAACTTTTTAGATGCCGAAAAGCCCTCCCTTTTCCCGAACTCTCTCAACAAATTCAGACTGACCCTGTGGGAAGCGGTGGAGGTCAACTTTGACAAAGTCACGCTCTTAACCGCTGTTTGCGATATGGGTGTATTCGGCACCGCTTTAACTATCCTTTATGATAAGGCGAGCGGCAAGCTGATTTCTTGGGCACCGATTCTCAAAAAGGGCGAGTATTCCATCGCTGAAAATTTGCTCGATGGCGCCGAAACCGTTTGCAACAGCGCTACCGATAAAATTAAGTT
>ONWY01000102.1 GCA_900321665.1 uncultured Eubacteriales bacterium | reverse complement strand
GGAGCGTTATGATATTATCCAATGCATTCGCTTGGGCAGCGCTAAGGCGCTCGCGGCGTTTTGCGCCGGCGTGCAGAGCGGTGCGCCGATTGATTCCTATGTCGTGCCCGAGGCGTGGGATATGCCGGGGTATGATGATAAAGTGATTATGGCGGCAGGCGCCTTTATTTCCGGCGCTTCGATTGAGTTTTCGGCAGATGGGCCGATGCGCGAGCCGTATTGTGTTTGGATGCAGGGCGGGTTGAATTTTTACTCGGCTAAGACAGGCATTTTATTAGCCCTGCAAAAGATGAAGGAGGCAGGAGAAATTGAGTTATAACTTCAAAGGCATTTCTCAAGAAACCTTGATGCTCTTGGAGATGAACCGATTTAATAATAATAAGCCCTTTTACGAGGAGCATAAGAAGGAAATCAACGAAGGCTCGCGCAAGCAGCTCGGCGCGCTGACATTGGATTTGGCGGAGCAGTTGTATGCCATAGATGAGAATATGCTCGTTGACCCGAAAAAGGTATCGCGCATTCGCCGCGATACACGCTTTACGAAGGATAAAACGCTTTACCGTGCCAATGTGTGGACTGTCTGGCACAGGCCGCTTGAGGAGGGCGAAACAGCACCCGGTATGTGGTGTGAGGTGGCGCCCGGCGGTGTGGATAACGGCGTAGGTCTGTGGCGCGCCACACCTGCGATGATGGAGTTTTTCAGAACCGATTTGCGCGAAAATGCCAACCGCTTTTTGAAAGCCTTCGTGCCGCTTTTGGATGCGGGCTACCACTGCTTGGGCGCGTGCTATAAGCGCGAAAAGCCGGGCACGGAGCAGATGCCCGATGCGCTCAAAAGCATCTACAATTTAAAGGAATTATATTTTGTAAAATCGGTGGCGGATGTTTCACTTGTCGCCACACCCGATTTTGCGGATTATATGATAGAGCAATTAAAACTGATGAAAGGAATGTATCTGTATTTAGATGCGCTCGCAAAGCGCTTCAAGGCAGTGGAACAAGCAAATGGGAAAGTATGATTTTTTAAAGAGCGGCACCGATGTCAGAGGTATTGCCGTGGAATATCAGGGCAAGGCAGTCGAGCTGACCGATGAAGCGGTTTATGATATTGCCGCTGCATTTGTCGCCTTCGTGGCGAAAAAAACCGCAAAGAAGGCGGAGCAGTTAGTGATTACGGTCGGCCACGATTCACGCATTTCTGCCGATAGAATTTCTGCCGCTGTATTAAAGGCAGTTAAAAATTGCGGTGCCAAGGCGCTGTTTTTCGGCTTGGCATCTACCCCCGCGATGTTTATGAGCACCTTGGAGCTGGGTGCCGACGGTGCCATTCAAATCACCGCATCGCACCACCCGTTTTTCCGCAACGGCTTAAAGTTTTTTACAGGGCAGGGCGGCGCCGAGGGCAGCGATATTGTTGAGATTTTAGGTGCTGCCGACCAAAAAGCGTATGATGACAGCCTGTGCGGCAGTGTGGAAAACTACGATTTTATGCCGCGCTATTGCGAAATTTTGCGCGAGCAAATTAAAAAGGAAGTCGGCGCGACGGACTATGAGCACCCCTTAGCCGGCAAAAAAATCATTGTGGATGCCGGCAACGGTGTCGGCGGCTTTTACGCGAGCGAGGTGCTTGCGCCTCTGGGCGCGGATGTCAGCGGCAGCCAATTTTTGGAGCCTGACGGGATGTTCCCGAACCATATTCCGAACCCGGAAAACGAGGAAGCGATGCGCAGCATTTGTGCCGCAACACTCAGGGAGCATGCCGACCTCGGCATTATTTTTGATACGGATGTGGACCGCGGCGGCGCGGTGGATGCCAACGGCGAGGAGCTTAATAAAAACAATCTCCTGGCAATCGCTGCCTACATTGCTGCGAAGGGTGAGAGGGGCAAGACCATTGTCACAGACTCGATTACCTCCGATGGCTTCAAGGAGTTTATTGAAAAAGAGATGGGCTGTCACCACCACCGCTTTGTGCGCGGTTATAAGAATGTGATAAATGAAGCGATTCGCCTCAACGAGGAAGGCATTGATACTCCGCTTGCGGGCGAGACTGCCGGGCATATCGCGTTTCGCGAGAATTACTTTTTGGATGACGGCGCGTATTTAATCACCAAGATTGTGATTGAAATGATGCTGCTCGATAGAGAGGGGAAAACCCTCAATTCCATCATCGCCGGGATGCGGCAGCCGCAGGAAGCGGAAGAGCTGAGAATGGATATTCTCGAGCCAGACTTTAAAGCCTACGGCACCCGGGTTATCAAGAGCCTGGAAGCTTATGCCGCGGCGCACGAGGGCTGGATTTTGGCAACCGATTCTCGCGAGGGAGTCAGAGTGAATTTTGCCGATGCGGATGCCGACGGTTGGTTTGTACTGCGCTTATCGGTGCACGACCCGGTGCTGCCGCTCAACATAGAGAGCAATGTAGCGGGCGGTGTGAAGGTGATTGCGCGCAGGATTTATGAAGCACTCAAGGGCTTCGAGCGCTTGGAAATGAGTGCCTTTAAGCCTTATCTTTCATAAAAAGGAAAAAAGATGCTTGAAATAGATTACGGACTCGCCGGCAGCGGCAAGTCACAGTACATAAAAGAAATTTTCGCCGGGAAGCTGAAAGCGGATGAAAAGCTGATGATTTTAGTGCCCGACCAACACTCCTTCATCACCGAGCGCAGTGTGCTGGAGGATTTCGGCGCGCGCGCCGGGGCGAAAATCAAGGTTATTTGGTTCAATAATCTGGCAAGAGAAATTTGCGAGAAATACGGCGGTGTCAGACCGCAGGTGCTCGACAATGCCGGCAAGGCAGTGCTGATGAGCAAGGCAATCGAGCAGGTAAGCGCGCAATTAGAGTATTATAAAAAGCAGGCGCTGCGCCCCGATTTCGTTGCCGGGATGCTCAATCTCTCGACAGAGCTGAAGTTTTCAAAGACCGATTTAGATACGCTTGTGCGCGCCGGAGAAAATAGCGGCTTGGGCGTGCTCAATCAAAAGATTGCGGAAATATCGCTCATTGCGCGGCAGTATGACAGCTTGGTCGCGCAAAGTTATTTGAATCCCGATGACATTTTAAGCGATGTCAACGCCATTTTGGAGCACGAGTCGTTTTTTGCCGATTACACCGTGGCGATAGACGGCTTCGGTTTTTTTGACAAGCAAAAGTTAGATATCATCGGCAAAATTATGCGCCAAAGCAAGCAAACCTATATCACTCTTTGCACCGATACCTTAGAGCGCGATGCAGCCGGGGCAGATAAGTTTGATGCGGTCAAGCAAACCGCGCACAAGCTGATTCAAACCGCAAGGGAACTCGGTGTCGAGGTGAAAACCAAGTGCTTTTCGGATTTATCTGCCATGGCAGAGCCGTTTCGTTACTTGAGCAAGGGACTGTATACACCGGCGGCGGAGGCGCTTGAGAGCGCGTGTGAAAATGTGGTGATTTACGAGTGCACCAATATGCAGCGCGAGTGTGACTTTGCCGCGGCGCAGATGAAAAAGCTGATTATGCAGCGCGGCTACCGTTACAAAGACATCGCGGTGATTGTGCGCGATGAGGAGGCTTATACACCTTATTTGAAGCGCTCGCTGGCAGCGCTCGGACTTCCCTTTTTTAAAGATGCGCGGCGCAGTGTGACCCACGAGCCGCTGATGCTCTTTTGCCACTATGCGCTCAAGTGCTGTGCCGACCGCTTCCGCTTGGATGATGTGATGGCTTGTGTCAAAAGCGCTGTGGTCGGGTTGCCGACCGAGGAAATCTCCGATTTTGAAAACTATTGTATTATATGGAATATTAACGGCAAGAAAAAGTGGGGCAGTGACTTTGCTTATAACCCGCAAGGCTTTACCGACCGCTTTACCCCGGAGGATGAAGCGGCGCTTGCGCGGGTGAATGCGACCAGAAAAAAAGCGGTCATTCCGTTGCTGCAATTTGCAAAGAAAATACAGGGCGCTACCGTGGAACAGACCGCTGTGGCGCTTTACGAGCTGTTGGAAGCAGTCGGTGCAGCGGCGCATTTAAAGCAGCTGTGCGAAAGCAGCGCGCAGGCGGATGCCGAGATTATCAAGGAGCAAAACGAGGTATGGGCAGTGCTGATGCACTGCTTGGAGCAGTTAGTGGCAACGCGCGGCGAGGAGGTGCTCCCTGCCAAGGACTTTTTAGCGGTGCTCGATTTGGCGGCTGCCCATTCCAATATCGGTGTGCTGCCGCAAAAGGCGGATGAGATATTGGTCGGCTCCGCGCAGAGAATCCGTACCGATTTGCCCAAGGCGGCATTTTTGCTCGGCGCCAATGAGGGGATGTTCCCCAAAGGTTATACCGATGGCGGCATTTTCAGCGATGCGGAGCGCATGCATTTACTCAAGCATGGTGTGGAGTTAGGTGTGAATTTCCGCTCAATGAGCACCCAAGAGCGCTTTTTCGCTTATTGTGCGGCGCTCGCGCCCACCGCGTTTTTATATGTTTCTTACAACAGCAGCAATTTAGACGGGGAAACGCTGTTGCCCTCCTCCCTTGTCAAGGAAATTTTGAAGGTCTTACCGCAGCTGTCGGTAAAGCGCGCGGCTTCCGAGAGCGAGGATGATATTTTAAGCGAGCAGCAGGGCTTTGGCGTGATGGCAAGGCTGTGGAACGAGGACAGCACCCTGCGCCAAACGCTCTATGAGATTTACAGCCGGCGGCAGGGCTATGCCGAGAAAACACAGCTGATTGATAACGGCGCAGCCGCGCAGCCGCGGCCACCACCGTATGCGCCGGCGACGGCGACTGCTGAATGAACGAAAGAAGCGCCTCGATCTCATGTGTCATATAGCCTCATCCTCCTGCAAAGGGACGGCTGAGTGAATCAGCCGTTCCGAAAATGTCAATCTCCACAGAATGGTTTACGCCGCGTGTTTCTCCGAAGCGTACCACACGCCTGCGCAAGTCCAGGGCTCCCACGTCATCCGCGCGCCCTCACGCCGTGCTGCCCTCATCCGCGTCCGGCTCCTCCCAGAGCAGGCTCTTTTGCGCATCGTATGACGGCACGCGGATCTGCATCAGATCGAGCAGCGTATGAATCATCTCATCGCTCTGCCAGGCCCGTCCCGTCGCGCGGCGGATGCGGGCCGCCGCCGCGGGATGCTGCGCGCGAAACGTCTCCGACATCCAGAATACGCAGGGGATATCCCGCTGCCACGGGCTCGACTCATCGCCATGGCCCGCGAGCGAACGCACATCGTAGACCTCCTCCCCGTGATCCGAGAGGAAGATGACCACGGCATCCCGCCCCTCGAACCGCCGGATGACGGCGTCGACGACGGCGTCGTCATAGAGCACCGCATTATCGTACGACGCGCGCACCGCGCGTTCCTCTTCGCTCGCTGCCACGCCGCGGCCGCGCTCATCCTCCTCTGTGAACTGCGCGTATGGCGCCGGATAGCGCCGCCCGAACTCCTCATGCGCGCCCATCAGGTGCAGCACGAGGAACTGCGGCACGCCCTCCTCCGGCTGCTCCGCGAGCACCCCATCGAGCAGCGGCAGCAGCTCCTCATCATACCGCTCCGAGAGGTCGATCGAATGCGACAGATGGCTCGTGAACTGCATCACATCG
>ONWY01000151.1 GCA_900321665.1 uncultured Eubacteriales bacterium | reverse complement strand
GCAGACAAATTAGAATTTAGTTGCCCGCAAGAGCGGAATAAATCAGAACACAAAAAGGAGGTCACCATGGCAACAACCTGTGCGCACTGCGCTGCAAAGCATACCAACAGAAGCGATGAGCAAAAAAAGGCGCTCATCCACCGCCTCAACCGCATTGAGGGGCAAATTCGCGGTATCAAAAAAATGATTGAGGAGGATGCCTACTGCAATGATATTCTCATCCAATCCGCTGCGGCGGGCTCGGCGCTCAATTCCTTTTCCAAAAGCCTGCTCTCGGCGCACATTCACTCTTGCGTTGCAAGGGATATTCGCGAGGGCAAGGATGAAGTGATTGATGAATTAATCGAGACAATGGGAAAGCTGATGAAATAAAGGAAAATGCGCATTGTAAAGTTTATTTTCTTTACAATATCGGTTCTGTATGTAAAGTATTAATATTTTACAAGGTTTGGAAAGGCAAAAAAATGAAGCAATACAATGTTACCGGCATGAGCTGCGCCGCCTGCTCTGCCGCAGTTGAAAAGGCGGTCAAGGGAGTAGAGGGTGTCAGCAGCTGTGCTGTCAGCCTGCTGACCAACTCAATGGGGGTGGAAGGCACTGCCTCCGATGCGCAGATTATTGCCGCCGTGCAAAAAGCGGGCTACGGCGCTTCTGCTCGGGGCAGCGCGCAAAAAGGCGCTGCGCAGGATGATTTCCTCGAGGATACCGAAACCCCGAAAATTGCGAAGCGCCTGATTGCGTCTCTCGCATTTTTGCTGGTGTTAATGTACCTGTCTATGGGGCACGGCATGTTCGGCTTCCCCCTCCCCGCTTTTTTTGAAAATAACCCGACTGCACTTGCGCTTGCACAACTGCTGCTTGCCGCAATCGTGATGGTCATTAACCAAAAATTCTTTATCTCCGGCACTGGGAGTCTGTTGCACCGCGCTCCGAATATGGATACGCTTGTTGCCCTCGGCTCGGGCGCCTCGTTTGCATGGAGTGTGTATGTGCTCTTTCAAATGAGTGCCGGCAACGAGAATGCGGGTGATTTGTATTTTGAATCCGCCGCGATGATATTGGTGCTCATCACCGTCGGCAAGCTGCTTGAGACGAGAAGCAAAGGCAAGACTACCGACGCGCTTAAATCCTTAATGAAACTCAAACCGACCACTGCGCGCGTGATACGCGCCGGCGAGGAAGTTCAAATCCCGATTGCAGACCTTGCCCCCGGCGATATCTTTACCGTGCGCGCAGGTGAGAAAATACCGGCAGACGGTGTTGTTACGGAGGGCAACGGTGCTGTCAACGAAGCGGCGCTGACAGGCGAAAGCATCCCGGTAGACAAAGCGCCCGGCGATGCCGTTTCCGCCGCCACCATCAATGAATCCGGCTTTTTAAAGTGCGAAGCACTCAAGGTCGGTGAGGACACGGCGCTTGCGCAAATTATCCAAACTGTCAGCGATGCGGCGGCAACCAAGGCACCCATTGCAAAGATTGCCGATAAGGTTTCGGGCATCTTTGTGCCGGTGGTGATTGCCATCGCGCTCATCACCTTCGTAATATGGATGATACTCGGCAAGGATGTTTCCTTCTCCCTGGCAAGAGCGGTTTCGGTGCTTGTCATTTCCTGCCCCTGTGCGCTGGGGCTTGCCACTCCGGTTGCCATCACAGTCGGCAGCGGCTTGGGTGCCAAAAACGGCATTCTCTTTAAAACCGCCGAGAGCTTAGAGCAGGCAGGTAAAATCCAAATCGCCGTTTTAGACAAAACCGGCACGGTAACAAACGGCACACCGACCGTGACCGATATCATTCCCGCCGCAGGCATCGAGCAAAGCCATCTGCTCTCTCTTGTCTACTCCTTGGAAGCCAAAAGCGAGCATCCGCTCGCAAAAGCGGTTTGCAAAAAAGCGCGCGAGGCACAGTGTACACTGACCGATTGTGAAGACTTTAAAACCTATGCCGGCAACGGCATTGCCGCCACCTTCGGCGAAAACAAAGCCGCAGCAGGCAGCTACCGCTTTATCGCCTCCCTGTGCGAGATACCCGCGGAACTGCGCGCACAAAATGATGCGCTCGCCGCAGGCGGCAAAACGCCGATTTTCTTTGCGGCAAACGGCAAGGCAGTGGGCATCATCGCCGTGATGGATACCCCCAAGGAGGATGCCCTGCAGGCAGTGCAAGAGCTCAACAACATGGGCATTACCACCGTCATGCTCACCGGTGATAACGAAAAAACGGCTGCCGCCATCGGCAAAGCGGCAGGCTTTGAGAAGGTCATTGCAGGCGTTTTGCCAAACGAGAAAGCGGCAGTGATAGAGGCGCTCAAGCAAAGCGGCACCACCGCTATGGTGGGCGACGGTATCAACGATGCGCCGGCTTTGACCGCCGCGGATATCGGCATAGCAGTCGGCACCGGCACGGATGTGGCAATTGATGCGGCGGATATCGTGCTGATGAAAAACAAGCTTGCCGATGTACCTGCCGCCGTGCGCTTAGGCAGAAAAAGTGTGCGCACAATTCGCCAAAATCTCTTTTGGGCATTTTTCTACAATGCCATTTGTATTCCCATTGCCGCCGGTGTTCTGATTGCCCCCTTCGGCATTATGCTCAACCCGATGATGGGCGCGGCAGCGATGAGCTTGTCAAGCTTCTTTGTGGTGATGAATGCATTAAGGGTAAACCTTTTCAAGCTGCACAGCGCAAAGCATGATAAAAAAAGAGAGCCTGTCGAAATCGACACAGCGCTCTTTGAAAATAAAAAACAAGAAAATTCCATAAATAAAGGAGAAAAGAAAATGGTTATTCAAGTTGAAGGCATGATGTGCCCGCACTGCGAAGCAAGAGTGAAGGGCGAAATTGAAAAATTGGAAGGCGTGCAAAGCGCTACCGCTTCTCACGAGAAGGGCGAGGTGGAAATTATCGGCACCCCCGACCTTGCCGCGGTAAAAAAAGCGATTACCGATGCGGGGTATACGGTAAAACAATAATTTCCCCCTAAAAAACAAATATTCGGTCAGCTAAAAAATAAAATTAGCTATTGCTTTTTTAAGAAAGTTTGTGTATAATATCATAGTCAATTGAATAGGAATTGATTTATTTGGAGAGTTGTCCGAGCTGGCCGAAGGAGCACGACTGGAAATCGTGTAGTGGGTAAACGCCTACTCGAGGGTTCGAATCCCTTGCTCTCCGCCACCATAGAACACCTTATTTGATACAAATGGGGTGTTCTCATTTTTTTGCCATAATTCCCTGTAACAAAGGGATTTTTAGCACTTTTTGAATTATGAACGCCGTTTCAGCCGACCGTATTTTTACCTCAAAAATGCAAATTTGAGTGGTTTTTCACCCAAAACGCCGTTAAAAAATCGCACACCCAAGGGAAAATCCACCCACCCAAGGAAAAATTGAGCCACCCATTGAAAAATTCACACACTAATGGGAAAATTCAGCCACCCATTGGAAAACGGGGCAATTTTGGCGGTTTTCGGTGCGGCTTTTAGGACTGTCTGCGGCGTTTGGCTGTTTTTTGTTGTAATTATCACTATTTTATGATAAAATTCTTATGTATAATTAGCAAGGAGTTTATATATGGTCAAGCAGATGACCGAAGGGAAAATAATTACTGTATAAGGCAAACACCATAATAGCTGAGTTTAAGAGGTGAAATAGATGGCATTAGTTAATTGCCCTGAATGCGGAAGAGAAAGGGTTTCTGATAGCGCAGTAAGTTGCCCTGCGTGTGGATTTGGCGTTCGAGAGTATTTTTTGAATAACCCGGAAAAAAGAATTCAAGAGCAAACCGTTCAATCTGAAACAGAAGTTCAAAAAGCTGAATCGCCAAAAACTGAACCCCAAAAAACAACTACGACTACAAAATCGATTCGTTGCAAAAAATGTGGTTCCTTTTATCCGTCAAAATATGATAAGTGTCCTGGTTGTGGTGAAAAAGCAAGTTCTTTATCGAATGGTACGAATCGTGCTGTTTCTACTTCTTCAGAAAGCAAGGCACATATTCGTGTACCTAAAAAAAACATTTTTAAAAGAAATTATATTATAGGCATTATTATTGGATTAGTAGTTTTAATAATTGGCATACCTATAATTAATAGTTTTAAAAAAGAAACGGCTACCGTATCTTCAAAAACAACAACCGAATATGAATACGCAACA
>ONWY01000100.1 GCA_900321665.1 uncultured Eubacteriales bacterium | reverse complement strand
TGATCATGGCTGCTTTTTCCATTTTAGGGGGCAATATGAATGCTTTAGCTGCGCTCTTTGCAATGGGCAAAGATTTTTCTGCTTTTATCTGCCTGCCCGTAAATATTCAAGATGCCGTTTTTCGAAACGCCGATACCGTCGTTTGCGGTCAGCGTAGCACCATCACAAAGGATGATGTTCACCGTATTGTTGCCCACATAAAGCCTGTTGGTGATGGTAAAACTGCTTTTCACAACATACCAGCCCGAGGCAAGGGAGTGGGAAGTGAGTTGGCTTAAATCCGTATATGTGTTGCAGTTTGCCGTTTGCGCATCGACCGTTTTCTCGCTTGCGTTCCAGCTGCGTGCAATAAAACGAATAGTGTCCTCCGCTGCCGCGGGCAAAATACATATACCGATTATCATGACCAGTGTTAAGAGTATACTGACCGATTTTCTTAAGTTTTTCATTGCTGACTCCTTCGGCGCAGAAAAAGCATACCGCCGCAATCATTTGTTATACTAAGAATAATATTTTTATTATTAAAAGTCAAGACTATATTTATCACTTAAACAGATGAAAGTAAATATATCCGAAAAAACAAGGGAATAAGGATAATAGCAGTTGTTGTTTTGATTGTCACCATGTGAAAATTGCCAACATTTGGCAGACAGTCTGTAGGAGAATTCCTTTTGGTGAACTCCGTAATTGGCTTTGTATGGGATTTTTCATGTTTGTGCGCTAAATGCATCGTGTGGCAGGCGGATTTGAAGTAAAAATATTTACATTAAATCAATATCGTTATATAGTATGCATGAATAATAATTGAGGTCAGTAATGATAAACGGCGAAAACACAGAATGGGATAATCTTTCATATAACGAAAAGAATCATCAATTATATTTAAAGCAAAAAGAATTACTTCAAAATCTATTAGAGCATAAGGCAATTTCCCAAATGCAATACAATAAAAGTTTATCTGACCTTACCGAAAAAATGAAGATAAATAGTTAATTATTCCACCATATCACCTATCGGTCATCATAAGTTTTCTAAACCGGACAATGAAAACCGTCCTGATTTTCTTACGACAAATCCTACGACAAATAAAAAAAGTTATGCGGGGTTATGCCAAGTTATGTTTAAAAATGAGGAACCGAAGAATGGCTAAAAGCAAGATATACCAACGTATACCAAGTTATGTCACCCTCTTCGAGGATTTCCCGACAATGAAACCCCTCATAGACTAGTTTCGGGGGTTTTTAGGGGGTTTTGCCACGTTTTGTCACCGAAAAAAGGCTGAAAAATTCGCACTTACCCCAAATTTACCCCATTTGATTTTTTGAAAAACGCACCGCACTTACCCCGGTTTGAACAAAATGTTCATTTGTGGGGTAAGTGCGATTTCTTTTTTGCTGTTTTTTTAGTATCAAAAATCAATTAAAAAAATTGGCGCTTGTTTAAGCGCTGTTTTTGCACAGTCTGAATTCAACATTCAACATTATAAAAAATACTCCCCGCCTGTCGGTTTAACAAGCGGAAAGTTATTTTTTATTTAAGCCTTCTCAACTGCACTCCGGTAACGGGAAAACGGTTACTGCGACTGTCGAGAAACTGTTTTTTACCTGTTTTAAATATACTCGACACCCCGAAAACACCATGTTTTCAAAATTGATACATTTATGATAACAGTGTTTTTAATTTTTCTATTTGTGCCACACTTTCGGCATACAGCGCCTCATAATCGCCCGGCTCCTTGTGGCGGAGCAACTCACACAGGGTGTTCATCGGCTCATACACCGGGGTTAACGCCAGGTTACCCATGGCGCCTTTGAGTTTGTGAGATTCTTCAAACGCTTTGTCCAAATCTCCCGCCTGCAAAGCCTCGCCGAGGGAAGCAATTGCCGGCTCCTCCACCGCCATGCCGACAAGGCGCAGGTAGAGGTTTTCATTATTCATGCAGCGCGAAAGCCCTGCCCGGACATCCGCCCCGTATTCTTCAAGAGCTTCTACTGTAAGCATAGTGCCTCCTTTAATAAATCGAATAACCGAATTCTTTCATATCTTTCATCCGCTTTAAAGCCGTGTCTGCCTCACGGAACACATCGCCATCCGGTCTTGCGCGGTCGGAAAAGGCAATACCGGTAGTGAGTATGACGGGTTCTATGTCGGCTTCTTGCGTGTGGAGCGTTTTGTTAATGGCGTCCACCCTTGAAAGCAGCATTTTTTTACCCGCATCGGTAACGCGGCCTGCAATAACAACAAATTCATTCTCACTCAAGCGGCAAATGTGGTCAACCGAGCGAAAATTCGCCTTTAATACATCGGCAACCCTGCAAATGACACGGTCGGCATAATCGCCGCCCTTTTCGCGCTTCATTTTATCGTAATTGTCTACCTGCGCTATGAGCACGGCAATATGCTCTTGGTCCGCATCCTTGAAAAGACTGTCAAAGGCGCTGTGATTATATAAACCTGTTAACGGGTCGTGAAGGGCGCTGTAAGAATAACTGTCGCCGTGGGGCAACTGCCTGCCTTTTTTCGACTGATGCGGGAGGGGCAGGGTATTTTTATGTGCAATAAACTTTTCGAATTCTTCGGCGGGAAGCGGGCGGGAAAAATAGTAGCCCTGAATGATGTCACAGCCCATCAGGCGCAGGTTGAACACCTGTTCCGCCGTTTCAACGCCCTCTGCGATGGTAGGCACATCAAACGCTTCGGCAAGTTTAATCATGATTTCCAACAAGCGCGTGTCTTTACGCTCTCTAAACGCATCGCGAATAAACTGAATATCCAGTTTTAAGGCATCAATCGGCATAGAAGAAAGCATGCTCAAAGAAGAATAGCCCGAACCGAAATCATCCATTTCAATCAAAAAACCGAGTTGTCGCAGCTGCTTTACTTTGTTGACAATCAGCTCCGCATTTTCTGTATAGGCGGATTCCGTGATTTCAAGCAACAACTCGTTATATTGCAAACCGTTGCGGCGAACAATCGCCATCAGTTTATCAACTAAATCGGGGTCATACATATCCACGCGGGATATGTTGACGGAAACGGGGATAGAAACATGCAGCCGTTCTTTCCACTCTTTTACCTGTGCCGCCGCCTGTGACCAAACAAAGCGGTCAAGTTCCTGTATCAACCCGTTTTTCTCAAACAGAGGAATAAACAAAGCGGGGGTTACCATGCCCAGTTTCGGGTGTTTCCAGCGCACAAGTGCCTCGGCACTGCTCAAAACCGGTTCCTCGCCGCGCACATTGTATTTCGGCTGATAATACACAACAAACTGTTTTTCTTTAATTGCCGTTTGAAAATCATCAATGAGTTGCTCTGCCAACACCTCTGCATCGTGCATGGACTCATCATAAAATGCGATGGGGTTTGTGAGGTTGCCTTTCACGGTATCCGCCGCCATTTTGGCGCGGTCAAAGCGAAATTCAATATCGATCGATTTATCCACATTGGAATAAATGCCCATTCTGATGCGAATATGGCTTTCGCCCGCCTCTTCATCTTCAATCGTAAAGGTCAATTTGTTTTGCAGGGCTTCATAATCCGTGCGGTGCGGGCAATAGAGCATAAAGGTATCGCCCTCACTGCGGCAGATGATGCCGCCGGCTTCCATCACCGTTTCAAGCGCCAAAGAGGCAATGGTTTTGAGCACTTCATCGCCCCTTGCTTTTCCGTAACGGTCATTGATGGTGTGAAAGCGGTTTACATCTATGACCACAGCGTCTGTCTGTGCATTTTTATGATACAAATCCAGCTGCGTGGCATAGTGAAAGAAAAACTCTTTATTGTATAAACCGGTTAAATGGTCGCGCTCTGTCCAGTGCAAGGTGTCTCTGTCTTCCGAGAGTTCCACCGTGCGCAGAATGCGGGCAAGAATGACTTTTGAGGGGGGGTAAGGCTTCGGAATAAAGTCAAGCGCCCCAATTGTCAGGCACTCCACCTCCGCCTCATTGTCCGCCGTCATCACAATTACGGGCAAGTGCGCATACACCGGGCTGTCTTTGATTTGCTTGAGAATGTCAATGCCATCCATATCCGGCAAATTCAAATCCAGCAAAATGATGCTGATGGTTTCATTTTGCTCTCGAATGATATCTAAAGCCTCTTTTCCCGTTGAGGCAACCAAGACATCATATGTGCCGAAAAGGGTTTCTTTGAGCATTTCCTGATTGATGATTTCATCTTCAACAATCAAAACCCGCCGTTTTTCTTCAGTGATACGAAATTTTGTTTTGTTATTTGCCATGGGTTCTCCTATCGCTTTTTGCGTGGGTACGCTTGCGCTTTTTTTGACATAATCGCCGTTTACTATTCGTTATTTTGTTTGTTTTCTTTTTCCCAAATCAGTTCTTCGAGCGCCCTATATAATTGGTCCGCTTCTACGGGTTTGGAAAGGTGCGCATTCATGCCTGCCTGCAGGGAACGCTGCACATCTTCATCAAAGGCATTCGCCGTCATGGCGATAATCGGCACGGTTTTGGCGTCCGCTCTGTTTAATGCGCGGATAGCGCCCGTTGCCTCAAGACCGTCCATTTCGGGCATGCGCACATCCATTAAAACGGCGTCATAATAACCGGGTTCGCTTTGTTCAAACATTTCAAGCGCAATTTTGCCGTTTTCGGCATGCTCTACCTTTGCACCGCGAATACCCAAAATCTCTTTGACAATTTCGGCATTAATAAGAATGTCTTCGGCAAGCAGAATGGTTTTGCCCTCAAGGCTTGCACGATTTTTCTCACCGCCTATGCTCATGCTGTTGTGCCGTGCAATGCGCATAAATTCATCAATCACGCTTGAAGCGAACAGCGGCTTTGCAAGGAAACTGTCAACGCCGATATGCAGTGCTTCATCCATAATTTCATCCCAATTATATGCCGTTAAAATAATGACCGTGGTTTCGTTGCTGTAACGCTTGCGGATTTCTTTTGCCACATCAATACCATCCATTTCGGGCATTTTCCAATCGAGCAAAACAAGGTTGTAAGGCTCATGTTTTGTGTGGAAAATTTCAAGCATTTTAAGCGCTTCTGTGCCGCCGGTAGCGATATCGGTGTTGATGCCCGCTTCATTCATTACCAAGCGCGCATGTTCACAGGCGATGGGGTCATCATCCACCACCAAAACATGCATATCTTTTGCAGAGAATGTATCTAATTCGGTATTCGGGTTCTCGCAGTTTCTCAGGGTAACAACCACAATAAACTCGGAGCCTTCACCCTTTTTGGATTTCACCTCGATAGAGCCGTTCATCAACTCCACAATATTTTTGGTAATCGCCATACCGAGCCCCGTGCTGCCGTATTTATTTTTACGCGTGCTATCCTCCTGTGCAAAGGAATCAAACACCTTCGGCAAAAATTCTTCACTGATACCGATGCCGGTGTCTTTAATGGAAAAACGCAGCGTGGACTGGTTTTTATAATCATTTGTTTTTTCAATATTCAGCGCCACACTGCCCGGTGCGTCGGTAAACTTGATGGCGTTGCTCAAAATGTTGACAAGCACCTGTTTGAGTTTCATATCGTCACCGATATAATAATCATCTACACGACCGGTGATATGGCATTCAAACGAAAGCCCTTTTTCATCGCACAGTGACATGACCATGGTGTTAATTTGCTCGAGCATTTCTCCGAAGGAGAACGGCTCTTTGCG
>ONWY01000061.1 GCA_900321665.1 uncultured Eubacteriales bacterium | reverse complement strand
AACGATGCTTACCGAAAAGGCAGGCGTTATCAGGGCGTTTGCCAGGGGCGCTCGCAGTGTGAAAAGCAAGGCTCTGTCGGCCACCCGCCTTTTTTGCTATGCCGAGATGAGCATTTGGGCAAGCGCGGACAAGTATGTGATTCGCGAAGCCGAGCCGATTGAGGTGTTTTTCGGCTTGCGCAACGATATTGCCAAAATTGCCTTGGCAGGGTATTTCTCGCAGCTGCTCATCGAGCTTGCTCCGAGCGAGGAAAACGCTGCCGATTATTTAAAACTGACTTTAAACTGCTTGCATTTTTTGGAGAAGGGCACCAAGCCTGCCGCCCAGCTCAAAAGCATTTTCGAGCTGCGGCTGCTGTCAATGGCAGGGTATATGCCGGCGATAGAGGCATGTGCCGGCTGCGGTGCTTTTGAGAGCGAGCAGATGTACATAGCGCTTGCTACGGGGGAAGTGTATTGCGAAAACTGCCACCGTGGCGGCGAGCGCATCGGTATCAGCGCGCTGAGCGCGATGCGCTATATTATTTATTCACCGTTTCAACAGGTGTTTTCATTCACTCTTACCGATACCGCTTTGCAGGAGCTTTCGCGCTGTAGCGAGAAATACCTGCTTGCGCAAGTCGGCAGGAGCTTTACCACTTTAGATTTTTACCACTCGGTAGAATAACACGGGAGAAAAGATGGACAGGCATTTAAAAGCAATCGAATTAGATAAAATATTGGAAATGCTCGGCAGCGAGTGCCAGTGCGAGGAGAGCAAGGCGCGCGCGGCGGCGCTGCGCCCCTCGGGCAATGAGGATTATGTGAAAATCCTGCTGCGCCAAACGCAGGATGCCTATAGCCTAATCGCGCGCTTTGGCGGGCCGAATTTCAGAGGTATCAGCGATGTGAACGGCTTCTTATCGCGCGCGGTGGCGGGCGGTGCGCTCAATATGCGCGAGCTGCTCAAAACCGCCCATATGCTGCGCGGCGTGCGCCTGCTAAGAGAGTGGCGCTCGCATTGCGAGGGCATTAAAACGAGCATTGATACATACTTTGAAGGGCTCTATGCCAACCGCTATCTTGAGGAGCGCATTTTTGCCTGCATCCTCTCCGAGGACGAGATGGCGGACAATGCCTCCCCCGAGCTTGCCGCCATTCGCCGCAAGATGCGCGAGGCATCGGCAAAAATCCGCAATCAGCTCGACCATATGATTCACTCGGGCGCCTACTCCAAGTATTTGCAGGATGCGGTGGTGACCTTCCGCGGCGGCAGGTTTGTGGTGCCGGTCAAGAGCGAGTATCGCTCCGAGGTGCCGGGCATGGTGCACGATACCTCCGCGACAGGGGCGACCATTTTTATCGAGCCCGCAAGCGTGGTCAACTTAAATAACGATATCAAGGTCTTAGAGGGCAAGGAGCGCGAGGAAATCGAGCGGATATTGACGGAGCTTTCCGCCGAGACCGCGGCATTTGCCGAGCACATTCGCTCCTCATTTAAAAACGCGCTCGAGCTTGATTTGATTTTTGCGAAGGCACAGCTTGCTTTTCGCATGCGCGCTTCAATGCCGGTGATGAATGATAAAGGCATTATTGCGCTTTCCAAAGCCAGGCACCCGCTGATTGATAAAGAAACGGTGGTGCCCATTGATGTGCGGCTCGGGGAGGATTTTACCACCCTTGTCATTACCGGCCCCAACACCGGCGGCAAAACGGTTTCGATTAAAACCGTCGGGCTGTTTTGTGCGATGGCAATGTGCGGCATAATGCTGCCGTGTGCAGACGAGAGCAGGGTCTCCGTGTTTGATAAAATCTTAGTCGATATCGGTGATGAGCAATCGATTGAGCAATCGCTCTCCACCTTCTCCGGCCACATGACCAATATTATTGATATTATGAAGGCGGCAGATGAGAAGAGCCTGATTTTGATTGATGAGCTCGGCGCCGGTACCGACCCTGTAGAGGGCGCGGCGCTTGCCGAGGCTATCTTAGAGGAGCTGCGCTTAAAGGGCGCTAAAATCGCCGCCACCACCCACTATGCGGAAATTAAGCAATATGCGCTTGAAACGGCAGGGGTGGAAAACGCCAGCTGCGAGTTTGATGTACATTCGCTCAAGCCGACGTATAAATTAGTGTTGGGCATTCCCGGCAGGAGCAATGCGTTTGCCATATCGCTGCGGCTCGGGATAGAGGAAGCGGTCATTCAAAAGGCGGAGGGCTTGGTCAGCCAAGACAATCGCCGCTTTGAGAATGTGGTCGAGAAGGTCGAAAAGAGCCGCTTGGAATTTGAATCCAAAACCAAGGAGGCGGCGCTGCTCTCCGAGAGAGCCAAGCGCGATTCCGAGCAGGCAAAGCAGCTTAAGGAGGAAGTTAAATCGCTGCGCGACAGGGAGCTTGAAAAAGCCAAGAAGGAAGCGCGCAGGATTACCGAAAAAGCCAAGCGCGAGTCGCAGGCACTGCTCGATGAACTTAACCGGCTCAAGAGAGATGAGCGCGCCGCTTCGGAGCGCGCCCGCCTTGCCAAGCAGAAGATTAACAAGAGTATCGATGCCTTAGAGGATTTATCGGCAGATGATTTTGCGATGATAGATGATGCCTATACCGATTATCACCTGCCCCGCGATGTGCGCGCGGGCGATGCCGTTTTCTCCAAAAGCTTTCACCAGGCGGGAACGGTCATTACCCCCAAAAATGCAAGTGGTATGGTAGAGGTGCAGATGGGCTTTTTGAAATCGCGCGTTAAGCAAGAGGATTTGGTCTTAATCGATAAAAAGCCGGCACCGCAGCAGCCGCGCCGCACGGTGAACAACCGCGCCGAGCGCTTCGAGCAAAAGGTCAATTCCGCGGTCAATAACCGCTGTGATTTGCGCGGCAAAACCGGCGAGGAAGCGATTGAAGCGCTCGATTTATTCATTGATCGCGCGCTGCTTGACGGCTTGGGTGAAGCCACCATTATCCACGGCAAGGGAACCGGCGTGCTGCGCAGCAGAGTGCAGCAATACTTAAAGAAAAACAAGCGTATCAAGTCCTTCCGCTTGGGTGTTTACGGCGAAGGGGAAGACGGTGTTACCATTGTAGAATTTAAATAATGCAACAAGCCGACTCACGGTAAGTGAGTCGGCTTATTTGCGGGGTGAACAGTTTTTAGCTTTCAGTGTTAAGTGTTTAGCATGATAATGCAAGGCTTTGCCTTGCCACCACAACTATGCACTTTTCACTGCGAGCGAAGCGGAACAAGCGCGAATGTGTCGCCCTCCTTTTTTCTCTATTCACTAAAAAACAGAGGCACCCAAGGGGCACCCTCAATAAGAAGAGCAGCGATAACGAAGGTTTTGAAAGACAATCGTTATCGCTTTTGCATTTTTAACAATTAAATCTATTTTTTTATTA
Source organism: uncultured Eubacteriales bacterium (assembly GCA_900321665.1). Lineage (GTDB taxonomy): Bacteria > Bacillota > Clostridia > Oscillospirales > Acutalibacteraceae > RUG714. The sequence goes on along the minus strand of ONWY01000061.1, from coordinate 3,780 downwards.
ATTGGAGGAAAATGCAATGAAACACTATTACACAGACAAAAATACTGGTATTAGTTACACCCTTGGGGGGGAGATGTCTATCTGCCAAACCTTGTGCTACCGCACAGTGATTACGAAATCGGATTATGGGGGCAGCGTTATCTTGAACACATCAGAGCTCACCGAAAAGGGTTTTATACTGCTCTGAAAATGCAATGCAAGTTAGATGCACATTTGCAGGAAGTAGACGCCCGTGCAAGTGAAATGTATGACTGCCTTGTGAAGCAACTTACAGAAAAAGAAGGCATCACCGAAGCACTTAAAGCCGAAGATATGATGGCATGGGTTGCAGCGATGAACAACATTTCAAACCGAGCAAGAGAAATTGTTTGGAATGAAATAACCAATTATTAGCATTTTTGCGAGAGGAAATTTCCTCTCGCAAAAATATTACTCTTGAGTAGTGAAATTGTTAGGTTTTAAACTAATTTACTCTCAATGATGAGAATTGCATATTATTAAAAAACATTTATATTTTTACATTTTTTGCTACTCTTGAATAATGAAAAAACGGTAAAAACCGGTACTCTTGAATTTAGAAGCACCAAAAAAAGGAAAAAGCAAAATGCCACCGAGTTGACATTTTGCCGAAAATGAGTATAATATAAATACAGGGAGTTATCCGATAGACGGTTAGCCCCAAAATAAGAGATTAAGAGTAACCGCTTGTTTTGCAGACAGGGCGGTTATTTCTTTATTATGACTATGTAAGCAGTCGCAAAAATTAAAACAAGAATAATGATTGTGTACTGTTCCATAAGTTCGCCCCCTTTCAGGGGCCGGATTTAACCGCCTACCGTGTTACTGGATAACTCCGGGAGAGCAAAAGCTCTGCGATCATTATATCATAAATAGTCGAATTTTCAAGTATTTACTTATATCAATTATGCGCCCGATTTTTAAATCGGGTGTTTTTCTTTTTGACTAAAATTATTGATATTAATTACAAACTGTGATATGATAAAATTGCTAAACTAAAATAAATATAGTTATTGGTACTGTTTTATCCAAACAACAAGCTTTTATTTTGTTAAAAATACAAGCTCTTTATTCACTTGTTCGTTTGGATATTGTGTTTATTTTAGTTTAGCAGCTATGAGCTATGTATTTTATTGCGTAGCTTGACGGCTGCGCATTTTTTATTTTTGGAGGAAAAAGTATGGATATTCTGGATTCAAAAAAAGTTATTTCAGATTCATTAAAGTCTTTACTTGGCATAGAAAAATACTGCAAAATCATTGAAACAATTCAAAAAGAAGATTTTAAAGCTGATAAGGATTTTCAGAAACAGTTTAACGGCTATTTTAGAGTTAGGGTAAAAACAAAACCAAATGAATGGAAAAGCAAATTCTATCAATTATTAGAATCTCAAAAGAAAAGACCTTTGTCTTTTGAAGAAGTATTAGTAGAACTTGAAAAAGTCAATCAAACACTTGCGGTTTCTTTTGCCAGCAAACTGTTGGCTGCTGTAAATCCCGATTTGCCGATATGGGACAGTTTTGTGTTAAAGAATTTAGGGTTAGATAAACCGTGGAATAGATGCAACACTGCCGATAAAGAAACAAGGATAAAAGAAGCTGTAAAAATATATGATGAAATAAAAAGACTGTATTCCGAATTCCTTGACGGTGAAGAAGGTCAAAAGTGTATTCAATTATTTGATGAGACATTCCCTGATTATAAAAACAGAATCACCAATGTTAAAAAAATTGATTTTTGGCTTTGGAGTAAACGAGAAAAAAGGAGTTGAAGAAATGAAAAAGATAATTAGCTGTTTGTTGGTAGTAGCCATTCTGTGCAGTTTCTTTGCAGGGTTGAATATTGTTTCATCTGCGACTGATTTACCGACCAGCGGTCAAATCGGTGAGAATGTGTTTTACACTTTTGATTCAAGCACTGGAGAACTTGTTATTAGCGGCAGTGGAGATATGTACTTAACAAGTCAGTTTTGTGGGGAAACCAGCATTAAATCAGTGATAATTAATGGCTCTGTAACCAGCATTTGTAAAGAAGCTTTCTATAATTGCAGTAATTTAACTGAAATATCTTTGCCTAATTCTATTAAAAACATTGGAATAAAAGCATTCTATGAGTGCAGTAATTTGACCAATGTAAACTTTGGAAATTCTCTCGAAATTATTGAAGATTTTGCTTTTTCAGGCTGTAAAAAATTAAGTAGAATTGATTTGCCCGCTTCAATAAAAAGTTTGGGAGACAGGGTCTTTAGTGGTTGCCTTAGTGTGAATGAAATTACACTTCATAAAGATATTGAATATGTGCCTATCAAACTTGTTAACGGTTGGTATAATGAATACTTTGAAGGAACCTTTCATGGTTTTGCTACTGAAAGAATTAATTTTATAGGCACGGTAGAAGACTGGTCAAAACTACCATACTGCATTTTGTCCTGCGGAACAATCAGTTTCAATGGAGAAATATATAGTAATATGGAATTGAATGAAGAAAGGATTAACTCCTATTTCCTTAGAGGTGATGAAAACATCAGTTCTGTTTCATTTTCTCCCAGTGTAACTGAAATCGGTTTATGTGCTTTTAACGGGTGCAGTCATTTGACAAAAATCACTTTACCTCATTCTATTACTATTTCAACTCAGGGTTATGTTGGTAATGATTATCCTTTAAATCAAGATGAATTATTAACAAAATATGCTTTTAGTAACTCTCCGATATCAAGCATCACTTTTAATGACAACCCCACTGAATTAACAGATAAATTTCATTATCTATATAAATGTGAAACATTAAAAGAATTTGAAGTTCCCAATAGTGTTGCTTACATTGGAGACAGAACTTTTAAAGACTGCCAAAACTTAACACATGTCACCATTCCGAAATCTGTCACAAGAATTGAGTATAATGCTTTCAGCGGCTGCACGAATTTGACTATCAGAGGATATAAAGATTCTTATGCCGAAACATTCTGCAAGTGGGCAGGCATACCTTTTGAGGTGATAGAAGAACCGCATATGCATTCTTTTGCCGCTACTGTAACAACGCCAACCTGCACCGAACAGGGCTTCACAACACATACTTGTTCCTGTGGAGAAAGTTATGTTGACACATATATTTCGGCTTTAGGTCATAATACTGAGGCAAAAACGGTTGTAAAGCCGACAGGCACTCAACTCGGCTATACAAAGCACAGTTGCTCACGTTGCGGAGAATTGCAGAAAGTAGATACTTTCACCGCGCCCACCGGCAAGCTGACGCTCAAGTGCACGGCAAGAACTAAGCAGGCGCAGACCGTGAGTTATAACGAGGTTAAAAATGCTACCGGTTACCAGGTACAGTGCTCGGATGGCGGCACACAGTGGGCACAGACAAAAACCGGACCGAAGACTTCCGTGACCTTCAAGGGGTTAAAAGCGGGGATTAACTACAAATTCCGCGTGCGCTTCTATATCAAGGGTGATGATGGTGTGAACTACTTCAGCCCGTGGTCGAAGACCCTCAATTCTCCCACATTGCCGAACGGAACGGCACTTACCAAACTTACCGCAGGCAGCAAAGCCTTCACCGCACAGTGGAAAAAGCAGACGGTAACGGGCTATCAGGTGCAGTATGGTACAAAGGCAAACTTTGCGGGTGCAAAGAAAGTGACGGTCAAGAGCAATAAGACACTTAAAACCACGGTGAAGAAGTTGAGCGCCAAGAAAGTTTACTATGTGCGTATTCGCACCTATAAGACCAGCAGCAAGGTCAACTACTTTTCCACTTGGA